>DOPF01000023.1 GCA_003512705.1 Patescibacteria group bacterium | reverse complement strand
AAGCAAGGTGCTTTTTCAAGCCCTTGCTTTTTTATTTGTTTCAGGCTAAAGTTGGGGCGTAAAAATAAAGAAAAAATCAACTGGGGAAGGGCAGTTGCCGCTCCTTTAAAATTTCATATTTCAGGAAAGGGTTGGATGTTATGACTAGTAGAAATCTGACGTTACCTGGAACACTTCGTTATCAGCCAAGGGATTTAAAAGAATTTTTTGGACACGATAACATTATAGTTCCAGTTGCCGAAGTGGAGTTGGCCACTCTGGATGTGTTGGCCGAAATCGGAAAGATGCCGGCGGCTGATTATGAATTATTGACGCCCGAAGTTCGGGATAAGGTAAAAGAAATCACCACCACCGAAGTTGAAGAATGGGAACGCAAAGTAACCAAACACGACATCAGGGCATTGGTGCAAAAAATTAATGGCGTCTGCCCTCCTCGTTTGGCTCGTTGGATTCATATTCCACTGACTAGTTATGACCCGTTAGATACCGGCCGGATTCTGGCGTTCGTACGGGCACATAATCATGTGGTTCAGTTAAAAATCGCCGAGGTTATTGGTTTGTTTCGTGATTTGATTCTTAAGTACAGCGACACGGTGCAAATTGGCCGCACCCATGGGCAGCACGCTCTGCCAATTACTGTTGGTTTTTGGCTAGCCTGCATCCTGTCTCGGCTTATCTTTAATGCCCGCAAGATGGATGAGTTTTCCGGTGGATTGGTCGGGAAGATTTCCGGCGCCGTCGGAGCATATAATGCCCAATTCTGTCTTGGCTTAATTCCGGAAGGTGAATCATTTGAGGAAAGAGTGTTGGCAAAGGTGGGCTTGAAGCCAGCGCCAATCAGCAGCCAGATATTACCGCCGGAGCCATTGGCATACTATTTATTTTCCTGCTTAATGACCGCGGCAACACTGGCGCAACTGGGTAGGGACTGCCGGCATTTGATGAGAAGCGAGATTGCTGAAGTGGGCGAGCCGTTTGATAAGGGTCAGGTTGGTTCTTCTACCATGGCGCATAAGCGTAATCCAATTAACTTTGAGAACTTGGAAGGGATGTACATTCGGACAAAAAATGAGTTTGGCAAAGTTCTGGATACGCTAATTAGTGAACACCAGCGCGACTTGGTCGGTAGCTGCGTTATGCGTGACTTTCCAATAATCATTGTGAATCTGACGCAACAATTAGATACTTTACTGCGGCGAAAAGAAGACGACCCCACTCCTTTCTTAGCTCGTCTGACAGTTAATTCCGACGCTTTGCGAAAGAATTTATTACAAAGCGCAAAGGTGATCTTGGCCGAACCTATTTACATCGCCCTGCAAATGGCTGGTTATGAAGGTGATGCTCATAAACTGGTCAATGAGCAAGCCATGGCTATATGTCATCAGAGGGATGTCTTTCTTATTGATGCTATTGGGGTTATCGCCGAGTACGATGTAAAGGTATCCCAAGCGCTAGCGGCCATCCCTAAAGAACTGGCGGTCCTATTTTACTCGCCAGAGAAATATACTGGGCTGGCGGCATCTAAGGCTGTAGATATCGCATTCATGGCCGACGACTACTTGCGGTAACGGTAATCGCAATAGAAACATTAATCATCCCGAGGTTAGGTAATCGCCTCGGGGTTTTTTATTAACTTTGTACCCATTCGCGCGAATGGGTACAAACGTAAAATAGGGTTATGTTTTTGTCTTGCCAATACCAGCAAAATAGGCTAAGGTATTGGCATAAAATAACGCAAAAATAACTAGGGAAGGGCTTTTAAACCGTCCCTTGTCAATTTCATAATTCACAGGTGATATATGAGACGAATCGCTGTAATGATCGGATCAAGATCTGATCTGCCGCAATGTCAAAACGGCTGGGAATACCTGAAAAAACAAGTTTCACTGGGTAATGTCGTGGTGGTGGAAGTAATTATCGCCAGTCTTCATTGGAATACTGATGATGTGTTAAATATATGTCGTAGACTTCCTGATCTGGTGGATGTTGTCATCGTCGGTGCCGGTTGGGCCAATCATCTGACTGGAACATTCGATGCCTATCTTCGTAACACGCTCAAGAACGACAAGTTGGTGGTTGTAGGGCAGGCGTTTGCCGATCCGCAAAATCCTATTCACACTCAGGCCGCTCGACTAAGTATCACTGAAGTGCCTAGAACACAGGTAGTTTTTAAGAATTTTGATGGCCCTGACGGATTTTTAAGGGCTTGTATTTATGCTGTGGAAGGTCAGTTACCATCAATTAAGTTACCTGATTCAAACAATCCAAAGTTGGTTGAGCGTTTTACACTGGACGAAGCGATCGTGCAGACAAAAATAGAGTTGATAAAACAACAGAAGAAAGGAAAGTGGTCATGGCACATATTCCGGATTCAGTAAGGTGGTCCGCCATAATTCCCAGTTTGCGTGAGCACCTTTTGTACCAAGGTAAGGTTAGGGATACATATAACCTCCCCAGTCTGCCGACCACACTCGCCCAGGTTGCCAGGGACACTATCAGCATTTTTGACAAAGTGCTAAAGTTCCTCATCCCGGGCAAGGGTGAGAGTTTAACCGCCATTACACATTTTATGTTCACGCGGGTTCTGGGGGATATGCCCAATCACCTGATACACAGAACCAGTCAGAAAAATATTGACATGGTTCGAAAGGTGACACAAGCACATCCCGACATTCCCATGGGTAGAACTCTGTTCGTGCGTCGGGCCCAGGTTTTTCCAGTGGAGATGATTTTCCGGGCTATGTTAGGAGGGTCTGGCTATCAAGATTACCTGGAAAATAATGGCGTCGTGGCTGGTGTGCAGTTACCACCGGGTATCGTGAAGTGGAGTAAGTTGCCCGCGCCGCTGTTTACACCTTCAACCAAGTCGACCGACGGGAGCGATATCAATATTACGCAAGAGGCAGCCAGGGAGTTGCTGGGTATTTACTATAACCAGGGGGTGGAATTATGCGCCGAGGCGTACCGGCGGGCATACGTCCACGCCGAGACTCGTGGTTTTATTCTTCTCGATAGCAAAAAGGAAATCGGGATGATAACCGGCCACGACGGTGAGGAGTTTCTGGGTCTGGTGGATGAGGTCTTTACTCCGGACAGTAGCCGCTATACCGGTGTGGATGAATACGCCTTCTCTATGAAGAACACTACAGAACCAGAGTCTCACGATAAGGAGAAGGTGCGGCAGTGGGGAAAAGGCATCGAAACTCCATTCCGTGACAAAAAAGGCCAGCTCATTAAGGGTATCAATAAACTGGACCCGAAAGATCCTGAACATCTGGCTTTTATTGCTCAAATTCCCGAGCCGCGAAATCTGATTGCCGAAGTGGCGGAGATATACCCCAAAACCGCCGAAACTCTTATCGGCACCACGGTCAAGGATTACCGGCCGGAAATGATGTTTTAAGCAGGAGAAATATTTCTTTAAATACCCCGGGGTGGCAAAGCGCCTCGGGTTTTTTTTTATTTTACCCCCACATCTATCAAGGTATGGGACGTATCCCGAAAATTAATTAACGGCAGATTTATTAATTTGACTTTGTACCCATTCGCGCGAATGGGTACAAAGTGGGGATAGTTTGTTGTTAATAATGTTTACAAAAAAGCGTACAATTTTTTCCCCGTAGAAGTCCGCCGCGGCGGACCCAACGGGGCGCCACGCGCGAATGGGTACAAATGGAGTGCTTTATGACGGCACATTTTTATTAAAAGAAAAGGCCGTGACGATGTGTATCGTACGGCCTAAACTTTTTACATGGCTGGCGGCAAATTGTCGAGCGCGTTACTCAACAATTGTAGTAGCTTTAGCGCTACATCCACTATTGCCTGCAGCAATGTGGGAAGGAACCAATTAAGCACCAATAAAGTTAGAGCTAGTGCCAAGGCCCCCGAAAATGCTCTAAACATATAGTTTAAGCATTAAGAATAAAGGGGAAGGATTGGCACCAAGAGCGACCAACTCTCTTGAGCTTAAGCGCTTATTTTTTGAGCGCTCCCTTCCGGTAGCTGGGGGGCCAAAAGACCGCCAATTACCGAAAGGTATTGGATGTTAATGAGCCATTAAAGTTAACTTGTTGATGATTATTTGTCAAATGTAATCACCCGCGCTTTCGGTTGATGGCTGATTATTTCACTATATTTTATCTTAAGGGATTTTGTCCCACGTGGGACAAAATCCCTTAGGCGTTCTTATGATTAACATGGTTTGAAACCATGCGGCAGGCGATTGCTGGTATTTATTTTTTAGTATATAATGATTTTATCTAATAATTATTCATTTAATTTATGAACGACAAAATCAAAGCTTACGTTGGTGCCATGCTGGTAGTGGCGCTGGCCGTGGCATCATACGGCGTGCTGGTTTACGTACAAGCCTACGCCAAAAATGTTAACCCGTCGGGCTACCGAAGTTTTTCCGTAACCGGCGAAGGCAAAGCCGTGGCCGTGCCCGATGTGGCGCAATTTAACTTTAGTGTTATCACCGAGGGTGGTCGCGATATCGCCACTCTGCAAAAAACCAATACAGATAAAGTCAATAAGGCTTTGGATTTTGTAAAAGGTCAGGGGGTAGATAGTAAAGATATCAGCACCCAGAGCTACGAAGTTCAGCCGCGGTATCAGTATTCAAGTTGCTATACCGGTACTTGTCCGCCACCGCAAATAGTTGGTTATACCGTGCAGCAAAGTGTGGAAGTAAAAGTGCGTGACTTTGGAAAAATTGGCAACCTAGTTTCGGGTGTGGTAGATAACGGCGCTAATCAGGTTTCCCAGTTAACTTTTACAGTTGACGATCCCGCGGCGGTGCAAGACCAGGCGCGGGAAGAAGCCATACAAAAAGCGCAAGCCAAGGCGAGGGCCGTGGCCAGATCCGGTGGATTTGGCTTGGGTGATTTACTGTCCATAGACGAAGGTTATAATTACCCGCAGCCTTACTATGCCTATGGCATGGGCGGGTCGGAGATAAAGTCGGATGTGAGCATCGGCGGCGGTAACGCCCCCGCCATAGAACCCGGTTCGCAGGACATGGTGATAACCGTTACTCTGCGCTACGAAATACGTTAGTTAGGTCATTTATCTTGCTACGCAACCGGTTGCTAGTTAAAATTTAGCGGCCGGTTTTTGGTTCTTTAAATTTCGCTGAAAATATTATACAATAAAAATTGTCTTTAAACTGTATTTAGCGCAGTTATTTTGTGGTTAAGAAATAAAATTTACTTAATAAAATTTTAAAACTAATACCTACACTTATAAATACATGAAGAAATAGAAAGCCAAGTGTCAAAACTGGATGGTAAGGCTGGTTTGAGCCAACGGGAAAAGCAAATTGCCGATCGGTTAAAGAAAGCCTTGAAAAGTTCCGAAGTTATGCTGGAGCGGGAAATGACTGGCATTGAGAAGGAATTAGAGTAGCTTTAGCATTCGGCCGCGGCTGGTTAGCTGATAACCGTATCAGTCGTTTGTGATATAATAAAAATATCATGATACGTAAGGTGGGAATGACATTAATGGAAATATTGGTAGCCATAGGCATTTTGGTGATATTAGTTTTAGTGGCTATACCGGCGTATCGGGTGGGGCAGCAAAGTACCAAATTGAATGGCGACGCCCGGGCTTTATTGGGTGATTTGCGTTTGGCACAGCAAAACACCGTAGCCGAACAAAAAACCTATTTAGTTAAAATTTATTCTAACCCCGATCGCTATGAAGTGGTACGGCGCGAGGCTAGCGACACGGTAATTAAGGGGCGCGACTTAAGCCTGGATGTGGCTTGGCAAAACACCGGCGGTTTTACCAATAACGAGGTGGTTTTTACTACCTCGGGAGCAGTGGTGGAATCGGGTATCATAGTGCTTTATAATGAAGTTAGTAATAAAACAGTGAGCGTTGAGGTAAAACCATCAGGTTATGTTCAGATTAATTAAATTGCAGCCAAAAAGTGGGTTTAGCCTAATCGAGGTTATGGTGGCTACGGCGGTTTTAGCAGTGGGTATGGTCGCGGTCGTCAGTATTTTTCCGCTGGCTCTCCGAGCTAACAAAAGCGCCGAACAGGCCAGCCTAGCCTCGGCTTATGCTCGGGCAAAAATGGAAGAAATCTTGATATCGCCTTATGATGAAATTGTTACTGGCACGGTTGAACCAAGGGCTAAAGTATCGGCTGATCCCAATGATGCGGCTTATATTTTGGAACGAGAAACGGTGGCGGGGTATATAGATTCTGATTTAAATACTACCGTATCCGACACCGGTTTGAAGAAAATTACCGTTACGGTTTATTGGTTAAGTCGGTTTGGTTCAGCCAAAACTTTGATCTTAAATAGTATAATTAGTCAAAAATAAATGCGCAAAGGATTTTCTATAGCTGAACTAATCATTGGTATTTTTATAACCCTGCTGTTGGTGGGCGTTAGTTATAGTGTTTTCTTATTATCTACTCAAGTTAAAATGACACTTGAAAGCCGCGCGGAAATTGTTCAAAATCAGCGGGCGGTGTTAGACCGCATGACCCGAGAATTGCGGCAGGCCAATGTGGTGCTAACAGTGTTACCGGCAGCGGAAATTTTATTTGAAGATGGGCATGGAAATATTAGCAGTACACCGGTTCAATATATCCGTTATCATGTTGATGCGGGCAACCTGTATCGAGAGGTAAGCCATTATTATTTTACTGCTGACCCCGCGACGCATGTTTATTATAATGACGAAGATGAATTTGGAAACCCACCCGAAGCGGCGGTGGACGAAGACAGGTTGGTAGGAGAATTTGTAACAGCGTTCAACTTTAGTGGAGTTGATGTTATAAATATTAACATCAGCTTTACTGACAATAATCAAACCATAACCTTACAAACCAATGTGGCACCGCGTAATATCAATTAACAAACCAGCCGGTTTTGTGCTGGTGGCCGTGGCGGCCATAACCGCCGGACTATTGCTGTTGGCTGGTTTTTTCCTGGAACAGTCAACTAGCGAAATTAAGATTTCTAAAAGTGAAAACGTAGCTACCGAAACTTATTATTTAGCCGAAGCGGGAGCGAATGAAGCTATTTATAAGTTAAAAAACGATCCCGACTGGCGATCTAAATTTATTGCCGGTGTATTAAGTAATGAAACTTTGGTGCGCAATTCGGTTTTTGATGCTGATGGTTCTTATACCGTTGTGGCTAATAGTATAGGCTCGGCTTTGGCCGACATTACGGTAACCGCTCAGCATAACTTGGGTGGGCAGCAAACACAGCGTATAATTCAAATCCGTTTGGCTCGCGCCACCAATTCAGCCGACAGTTGGGAGCAGGCGGTTTTTGGCGGGGGGACCGGCGGACAACAAAACGGCAATATTACTTTTGAGCGCAATTGCGCCATTACTGGTGGTAAAGTGCATGCTAATCAAGATTTTAAAGTTACCAGCAAAGCCATTTTAACCATAAATGATGGTGAGGCCACATCGAGTAATAATATTATAATTAATAATCAATCCGAGTTGGTGCTTAATAATTCAACTCAAACTGAAGGGGCTGACAGTATCGGCATGCCGGCAATTGATTTTGACTCGGCCTCACCCACTTCTCTAAAAAACCGGGCGGATCAGGTTTATTCTTCGGCAGATTTCGAAAATTTGCCCGGCGGCACTACTTTAAACGGTATTACTTTTGTGACTGGCGACGCTGAATGGACCAATAAAGATTTAACCATCAATGGCATATTATCAGCGAGCGGTGATGTTGAAATTACTCTTGGTGCCAGCGACGCGCTGGTAATTAACAGTACGGCCACCGGGTCGGGAATTATGGCCAAAGACGACCTGGAAGTTGATTTAAACGGCGGTAGCCTGACTATGGCGGGACTGCTTTACTCGGCCAATCAGTTTATTTTAGATACATCGGGTAATCCCGTATTTGACGTAACCGGCGGTATAATTACTTGGCATTTACTTATTCAAGGGGTAGATACCGGTACCTGCAGTGTTTTATACGATAGTCTATTGGTTTATCAACCGCTCGACCCGGTACTTAACGGTACGGAAAGTCCGATTATCGAAGTGAATCATTGGGAAGAACAATATTAGAAATTTAGAAAAACCATCAAATCGGGTGGCGTCAGTCGGCGGCACCTTTTTTGCCAAAATGACCAAAAATTATTATAATATACTTATATGCTCGGGTTAACAACTTCGCTAAAAGCTTAACTGGCGGCGTATTAATGTGCATCAATTTATGACAATCGTTCAAGTTTATTTAAGACAAAATTTATTTTTAATTCGCTTTTGTGAGCCAGAGCGAAGTTGATATACTGGGCATGAAAGCAATTTTTTCAAATAAATTGCCCGAGTTTGTTGGCCAGGAGGTGGGTCTCAAAGGTTGGGTAGCAAATATAAGATCATCGGGTAAGATTTACTTTATTGAGTTGCGGGACGGAGCTGGTTTTACACAAGTAGTGGTAAGTGAAAAAGAGGTAGATGCCGCCTCGTGGCAGGCAGCTCAGAGTTTAACTTTGGAATCAACGGTAATTATTCAAGGCACGGTTTCTAAGCACCCCCAAAAAGAAGAATTTGAGTTACAAGCAAAGAAAATTGAATTAGTGCAAAAAGCCGAAGAATATCCCATTGGCAAAAAAGAGCACGGGCCTGATTTTTTATTGGATAATCGGCATCTATGGCTAAGGTCTAGTAAGCAGTGGGCTATTCAGCGAGTACGCAATACTATTATCAACTCAACCTTTTGGTACTTAAACAATGAGGGTTTTATTAAAATAGATTCGCCAATTTTAACACCGACGTCTTGTGAGGGGACAACCACATTATTTGAGATTGATTATTTTGGCGAGCCGGCATACTTAACCCAATCGGGCCAGCTATATCTGGAAGCGGCTATCGCAGCGCACGGCCGAGTATTTGATTTTGGGCCGGTGTTTAGAGCCGAGAAGTCAAAAACTCGTCGGCACTTAACCGAGTTTTGGATGATGGATGCGGAAATGGCGTTCATAGAGCATGAAGGTAATTTAAAAATTCAGGAGGAGCTGATTTCTTTTATTGTTGAAAAAGTTTTGCAGCAAAACAAAAAAGAATTGGAAATTTTAGAACGCGATATTAAGCCCTTACAAAATGTTAAAGCGCCGTTTTATAGAATCACCCATACTGAAGCTATTGCCAAATTGCGTAAAGAGGGTAGCGACATTGGCGATATGGATGATTTGGGCGCGGATGACGAGACGCTTTTGACCAAAATGTACGACAAACCGATTTTCGTGGAAAAATATCCGAGCAAAGTGAAGGCATTTTATATGAAGCGTGATCCTAAAGACCAAACCCATGTTTTAAATGCTGATTTATTAGCACCCGAAGGCTATGGGGAAATTATTGGTGGAAGCCAGAGGGAAGACGATCATGATGAACTGTTAATGAGAATGAAAGAACATAAATTACCAGTAAAAGATTTCCAGTGGTATTTGGATCTGCGTAAATACGGCAGCGTACCACACTCCGGATTTGGTTATGGACTTGAAAGGATTGTGGCTTGGGTTTGTGGCTTACAGCATGTGCGTGAAACCATTCCTTTTCCGAGATTATTAAATCGATTAAGACCATGATTTACGTTTTTGTCATCGCGAGCGTAGCGTGGCGATCTCATAAGATTGCTTCGTCTCCACCTTGGGAGGATCCTCGCAATGACTGTCAACTACCTTCTTACTTGCCTAAATAGGAAACTATGAAAAAAGGATATATTTATCTCGGCGCGGTAATAACCATTTCTTTGATCGCCGTAATGTTGGCGGCTATGGCGTATGTGTTTTTGGGTTCGCAAGGCCCTAACCAGAATATTTTCGCGGGCTGCACTTTGGAAGCTAAACTTTGTCCCGATGGTTCAGCCGTCGGCCGAAGTGGGCCAAACTGCGAATTCATGCCGTGTCCGGCCGCAGATATTGAAGCTACCGAGCGCGCGGTTATAAATAATTTTATCGCGCAGTGGAGCAAGTTGCAGCAATCAATACCTATGCAGCCGGTATTAGGATCCACAAGTTGGAATGTGGACGATTTGCAATTTATCGGTGATAACACGATATTGGTAGCTTTTGAGGATGGACACATTATGGGTGTGGCAGTTTATCAATACGATTCTGTGCATACATTTACTTACCTTGCTTTATATAAGGATGAATATCCCTTTAGTCAAGACAGCTGGCAGCAAGTTGTAACACAATATGGCAATGCGGACTACCAAGTCGCAACCTATACTAAAGAAATCGTGCGCGGTACTGACGTGGCACGCTTTGATGATTGGACGAGCGTGCCCGAGAATAAATTTATGAACGTTGAGGGGGTGCTAGTTAATTGGTGCTCGCAAGACAGTGATTGTAAGCTGATTTATTCCAGCTGTGGATGCGAAGCCGTTTTAAATTCCGATCCCAGAACTTATTTAGAAGCAGATGAAATTTGTAAATTGAATGAATGCACTACACCGGTGCAAAAGTCTGCGGCCTGCGCTAATAATAAGTGTCAAATAAGTAACTAGCGTATATTTTTGATTATGAACTACTTTCTTACTTGCCTAAATAGGAAAGTAGTATGAAATGGATTGACATACTATAATATCATATGATAATATAGTACTAGTTATTAAGAATTAACCATTATTAAGCTTATGAGTACCGTTTCTGTACCATTAACCCCCAAACTAGAGGAAGCCGTAATTAATTTGGTTAAAAGTGGTCTGGGAGCAAACAAGGCCGATATTATTCGCAAAGCCATTACCAGCTTTGCCGAGGAACAGGCGGTGCAAGCTGTGTTGCGTTCGGAACAAGAGGCCCGAGAGGGTAAGGTGCTAAAAGGTGATTTGCGCAAACTGGTGAAAAGAATGGTGATATGATTGCTGTTCGTTTCACGCCATCGTTTGTTAGACAGATTCAGTCGCTGTCCGACGAAATTCAGGAAGAAATTTTTCAAAAAGTAAATCTATTTAAAACCCAACTTAATCATCGGTCGCTTAAAGTGCACAAACTCAAAGGGCGATTGGCGGGGCGATATAGTTTTTCCGTTAATTATCATATGCGGATTGTGTTTGAATGGTTGGGTAAGAACGAGGTTTTATTTCACGCCATCGGTGACCACGATGTTTATAAGGATTAATACCACCCAAACTACTTTCTTACTTGCCTAAATAGGAAACTATTAAATTATGAATAAACGCATCTTCACAAGCGACGCTATTAATAAAATTGGTCATGAGGTTTTACTAATGGGTTGGGTACACGTGCGGCGTAATATGGGCAAAATCGCCTTTATTGATTTGCGTGATATGACTGGCCTTATGCAGGTGGTGTTGGTTCCAATTGAACTTGATGACGCTGGTAAAGAAGCCATGACAAAAATTCGCCCCGAGTTTGTTTTGTCTGTGACTGGTAAAGTGCAGGCACGTAAACAGGGGAGCGAGAATAAAAATTTGACATCGGGTGGCGTGGAGGTATTGGCTTCAACAGTGCAAATAATTAACGAAGCAGAAACTCCACCATTTGAAATCGAAAATGAAGACAGGCAAGCTAGTGAAGAGCTGCGTT
>DOPF01000055.1:14648-14905 GCA_003512705.1 Patescibacteria group bacterium | reverse complement strand
TATGGTTAATCAGTACAAGCAACAACGCCGCTGGGCATATGGCGCCGAAAATCTGCCATATTTAATACTTTATTCCGTGTGGGGTAAACACATTCCGTGGGCCAAAAAAGCGCGCTATTTGTGGAATATGCTGGAAGGATATTATTCCTGGGCCACGGCGCCGATAATTATCTTTTTACTTGGCCGCTTGCCGCTGTATTTTGTGGGGCCCGATGAGGGCGCTAGCTTGATAATTTATAACGCCCCCCAAACTTTAC
>DOPF01000055.1:12913-14598 GCA_003512705.1 Patescibacteria group bacterium | reverse complement strand
CTTGTTACCGCCAAAGCCGGCTAACCGATCTCCGTTTAGATATGTTTTAATGGTGCTGCAGTGGGTATTATTCCCGGTAGCTATGATAATTTTTGGCTCCATCCCCGCTACTGATTCGCAAACGCGGTTACTGACGGGAAAATATTTGGGTTTTTGGGTAACTACCAAGCATAGGGAATCGGCAAATTCCTGACAATCAGCTCAGCACTAATCCCATTTTTATGCGATCGCATAAAAATGGGATTAGTGGGCTATATACTAGACTAAAAGTCGTGCATTATTTAAGTCACGGTGCCCCTTAACAAAATCAGCCGCGCTTAATGGCTTGGCCCCCTCAAGCTGTAGTATGTTTACTTCAATACAGCCTTGACCACACCCGATTACTAACCTCTTACCATCAATCGTTACTAGCCTCGGCTTTGACGATTTTATTTCAGCTGGTGCGACTTCAAGTAACTTAAGCCGCTTATTATTCCATACAGTATAAATTCCGGGCCAGGGGGTAAAGGCGCGCCATTGATTGTAAATTTCCCGCGCCGGCCTAGACCAATCAATTTTACCATCCTCCCGCTTAATTATTTTACAAAAAGTAGCCTGGGAATGATCCTGGGTTTGTGGTTTAATTACTCCTGATAAATAATCCGGAACTTTATCAACTAAAAGTTTTGCGCCCATTTCACCTAGGCGTTTAGCAAGTTCTAAATAAGTTTCGTCAGGCTCAATTAACACCTTTTCTTGCGCTACCACCGGCCCATGATCTATTTCCGCATCTAACAACATCAGACTGACGCCAGTTTCGTCATCGCCATTCAGAAGCGAGTACTGAATAGGTGAGGGGCCGCGCCATTTCGGAAGCAGTGATGGGTGTACGTTTACGATGCCTTTGGGAAAGGCGTTAATAACTGACGGCGGCACAATCATGCCTAGGGCAACCAGTATCCCTAAGGGAGACTTGGTACTTTGAATTTGATTAACTATTTTGCCGCCCTTTAAACCGGCTACTTCCAAAATGGGCAATTGACGCTGTTTAGCTAAGTCAAAAACCGGCGACGGGGTTAGTATTTGCCGTCGGCCAACTGGCTGAGGCTTATTAGTAATAACCAAACTGGGAATCCAGCCGGCCTCTAATAGGTACTGAAGTACCTCAGTTGAAAAATCAGCTCCGCCAAAAAAAACAAATTTAGGCGCCTTGGTATTTAGCGAAAAGTTCATGTCCGTTGGTATACTCGGTTATTTTGTCTGTAATTAATACTCCGTCTAAATGATCAGTTTCATGCTGAAACACGCGCGCTGTCATGCCTTTTAAGTTGGCGGTTATTTTTTTACCCCCTAGGGATATATACTCGACGGCTACAGAATAGGGCCGCCGGACAACGCCAAAAAGACCGGGTAGTGAAAGGCATCCCTCCTCCATGTCCTCTAATTTACGGGAAGCCTTAACAACTTTTGGGTTTATGAACGCCTTAGGGCCACTGGTGGTGGCCATGACCATTAAACGCAGGCTGGCATTAATTTGCGGAGCGGCTAAGCCAATCCCTTTGTAATACTCTATGGCCGCGAACATTTCCGGGATCAATTTTAAAATCTTTGCGTCCAGGGGTAGGGCTAATTCCTTAGTCGGTGTGCGCAATATTTTATTTGGGGCGATAATCAAAGGCAACATTGTCGTAAAATCCAAATTTCAA
>DOPF01000055.1:0-12875 GCA_003512705.1 Patescibacteria group bacterium | reverse complement strand
TTACCGCGTTCTTTTAAGTGATAATCGGGATACGGCCCAACTAATTCGCCCCTACCTGCCCTTACTTTTGCCTGTAGCGGTGAAACTAACTGTTGGGCGGCTTTTAAAGCCTGCCCCTGATTAAACTGCTTTATCGACAGCCGCAATAAATTAGTGTAGGGTGGCCATGAAAATTGTCTACGCTCGGTCAACACGTAATTAAAAAATGCCGGCGGATCTTTGGTTAAAAAAACCAGCCACTCCATGTCCACATTATAAGTTTGAATGCAAACCTCGCCATGGGAATTACCTAACAACCAACGTAGGCGGGCCCAGGTATATTCAACCGCACGGAAATCAGGCACGGTCAACTCGCTTTCCAGTGATAAAACCGCTACTAGGGCAAATTTATGTATATTTAAAAGCGGCCAGGCCTGGGCCGTGCCTAATACAATATCAAAGCTGGCTAAAGTCAAAAAATCTACATTGGTGTCACTATCAAGCCGTAAGATTTTTTGGTGCGTAAAAATAGTTCGTAGCTTTTTTTCCATATCCGCCAGGCCACTGCCTAAATAGTGTAGGTTGGACCCGTGACAACTAGGGCAGGGGAGGGGCAGAGAATACTTAATGTTGCAGGTGTGACATAAAAGTTTACCTAAATCCTGGTGCCAAACCAAAGTCTTGCCACAATCTAGACAGCGCGCCATCCGTCCGCAATCGTGACACATAACGCCGGTATTGCTGCCCCGACGGTTGTAATATAGAAATACTTTTTGTCCCCGCGATAAGCAGTTTACCATCGCGTTGGTTAACTCGGAGGTAATAAACCGTTCGCTGGGTGGTTTATTCTTTTGATCAATTAGTAATATACGCCCCGAATCGGCCCGGCCTAAATTCATAATTCGCCATGTCTTCTTTTTTCCCCGCTCCCAATCTTCTAGGCGCGGGGCAACGCTAAACAACCCTAATGAACAATGCCAAATATCTTGTAACCAACCGGCAACCTCCAAACCGTCATACCGTGGATTTTGATCGGATTGTTTATAATTTTCACTTTCACTATCGTCTATTAAAATTCCACCTAAGTTAGCGAATGGCAAAAATAGGCCCGAGCGCGTCGCTAATATAACCAATACCTGACCAGAGCGAATGGCCGACCAAACAGCTTGTTGTTGCGTGGGTGTCAAATCTGAATGCCACTCCTGGGCTTTAGCGAATGATTTTTTAAGCCAGCGTAAATGTTCCATATCTGGTGACAAAATTAAAGCTTGCTGGCCGCGACCGATTACCTTAGCGGCTAACTTTTGCAAGTGTCGCAGACGGTTATCGCCGTCGTAGTAAGTGAATAGCCATTTACTGCCAGTCTGTTTCCGCTTAGATTTTTTTGGGGGAGCGGGAGGTTGCCAGCGTCTGTTTGGCCTAACTGGCGTAAACAAGTTTAAGGTTTGGCCCAGTGATACACCATTGTGGCGCGAGATTTTTTTGGCCAGGCGTAACTGCCGATTGTCCAAGAAATTATTAATTATGACTGCGGCAACTGACTTTAATTTACCGGCCGGGCTACTTTTTTTTACGCCGGTAACGATTCCTAATTGATCGGAACCCCGAAAAGGTACCTTGACCAATGAGCCGATTGGTATTTCACCTAACTCTTCATCAATTAAATAATCAAACCAATGGTGTTCCCGTGACAGTCGCTTTAAAATAGCCACTTCGGCGATCATATTACCAAGAAATTTTACCGACAACGTGAATTATACCCTGAACCTCTTCACTAACCAGCACGGTGATTTTTGGGTTGCTGGTAGGCAGTGAACGGTACGTTAAAATAACCGGAAAAATCAAAGTGTCATTAAGTTTTGATTTAAGGTTCGTGGCTAACTCTAATAAAGCATCACTATTGCTAGAGGCAATTCCCCGAAGTAAAGCCCGGGCTAAAACCATTTTATCATCATTGGTTGGCTTCGCTACGGCTAAATGGCCAGCAGCTACCAACAACACCCGTTTTTTTTGTGTGGCCAGAAAGTCACCTAACTCCTGCCCAAAGTCAATCAATAGCTGCGGTGATGGGTTGTGAGGTAAAACAATTGGGGCGACCGCAATGTCGGGTAAGTACAAAAGTGGCAAAGCCAGGCTGGTGGGTAATTTTTTTGGCGTTTGCATGGGAATCTCTAACTTCAGTTGCAACTTTTCCTTTAAAGAATGGATAAAACCCACCGCCCCAGGCCGACTAACATTGGTAACTAAATCACCCAATTCGGCAAACGAACCGGTAAAGTTGGGGGCCTGTAGGAGCACCGGGCTTGTAACCGCCAAGTCGTCCTCCCCAATAATAAGCAAAATTTCCGGCTGGGTAGATTCAGCCAAGCGCTTAAGCTTGGCCATACCATCGACAGTTTTAACCACCTGGCTGCGCACAGTCGGGACTAAACCGGGCAACAGCCGGGGAGAATTAGGCACGATGCCAGCGAATACTACCGGCATAAAAAAAATTAAAAAGGCTCACCCAACGGCTCACCCAACAAATGCACCCCAATCGCCGCCGCGTTAGTAACGATTACATTATCCCAATTATACCCCAGCTTAACAAACGCCGCCTCCGAAGTAATCGGCCGCCTTTGCTTATTGGAAATAACATAAACGGCCGGTTGGGAATCTGATTTTACTAACTCACCCTCTTTAAATAGTAACGGCTCGCCCGTGATATACTTTTCCAGCTCCGCCGTGGTTTGCTTAGAAGTAATTTTACGAGAACCGAAGTTGGCAACTAAAATTTCCTTGGAAAAAATTGGATGCTTGACTCCGTTTTCTACAAAGTAAACTCCACCGGTTTTAGAATTTTGTATTAGGGTGCCAACCGGCTGCACCGACTCGATAGTAATCGGTTCACCTTCGGCGTATTGGGTCAAATCTTCCCAACTGACATCTTCTATCTCTTCGGGGTTGATGCCGATTTTTCTTAAAGCCTCGGCCGAGCTAAAGCCCCGTCGAGTTTCATTGGGCAGCAACAAATAAACCGTTCCGGCCGGGGAGCGGAGGAAAGAGTAAACGGGAAATTTAATCGCGTAGCCCTCGGGATATTTATTTACTTCCGACTCGCTGACGGTAATAACACGATCAAAATTAGGGTCGCTGTAGTACGAAAAATAAACTGCCCGCGATGCAAATTGCCGCCTTTGGGCATCTTGTATCAACCACAGCTTAGGATCCCCCTCAATATTCAGTATTGATCCATCGGGATAAGCCCGAGAAAAGTAGCGGTCCCAAATGCTCCACAATAATTCATTGCCATGTAGATGGGGTGTGTAAGTATACAATAACGCGGTCGCGTTATTAGCCGGAGTCACTGTTACACCATCAACGGTTTTAGCTACGCCCGGCCCGAAACCAGTAAAGGTTTTTCCCAAGGTTACTAAGTTATCGTCGAGCTCTAAACGAAAAAATTTGGCCGCCGCAAAAATTTGATTGAAAAAGCCCTTGAATCTTTGTAATTTAGGATCATCCATACTACAGCCGTCACAAATTCCGTAACCAGTCGCCCAATCATATTTTTTGGCCGTTGGTGTCCCGTTCTCAATTAAGCTTTGCTCTTTTTGCAGTAAGGCCAGTAAATATTTCGGGTTAACCCGATAGTCTTGGGCGGCGCGGTAAATTATGTCGGCGGCCAGCATAGAGGTAATGGGATCCTTATAAGTAGTTAAACTGCTACCCTTGGCTTTTAGAAAATCATAAATTTGCTGGTAGGTCATTGATTTATAATCAAAAACATCCTGATCTGCTAACACGTAGTTAGGATTGAACGTTCCCTGTGCCCAAGCCGGCGTCAGCGGCAAAGATAGTGTTAGTATTAAGATTAAAAAATAGGCGATTTTGGCCTTTTTCATATATTGATATTATAACTTAGAATTATTTTATCGGCAAATTAAAAATCTTGGTAATTTGATAGAAAAATGGTATAATTAACCTAATGAGACTTTTTTTTGGAGCCTGGGCGCCGCCTGACTTAATTAGGGAAGTACAAAAATTATCAGCCTGGCTAAAAAATATTCCGGGCAAGGCGGTAGAGTTAAAAAATTTACACTTCACACTAGCGTTTTTAGGCGAAGTTGCGCCGGAGTTAGTAACGAAATTAGCTAAGGTCGGGGAGGGTGTGGCGGTAGCTAATAAACCGCTAAAAATTAGCTTAACTGGTTGGGATTTAATACCCTCGGTGGCCGAGGCACGGGTGTTGGCGATTAAAACCAAGGCTGACGATAATTTTTTAAAAATTCAGAGTGATTTAACCGCCGCCGGTCGCGGGTTGGGTTTGAATGGTGTTAGCGCTAAACCGCCGCACCTAACTTTAGCTAGATTAAAATCTCCAATGCCGGTGCCGGATTTTGACTTTCCTAACCTCCAATTAACCATAACTGAATTTTCCCTAATTGAAAGCACTTTAACTACTGCCGGACCAAATTATAAGGCGTTAAAACATTTTTTATTAACCACGGGGAGAAAAAAAGAAAAATATCGACCTAATGTTTCTATTTGTTTGATCAATAAAAATAATGAAGTGTTCTTGATTGAGCGGGCCGGATCACCGGGACATTGGCAACTGCCCCAAGGAGGTATAGACGAAGGCGAAAAAGTTGAGCCAGCGGCTAGACGCGAATTAAACGAGGAAAGTGGAATTAAATCTGTAAAGTTATTACAAATTGGCGGTTTTAAATTTAAATACAAATTTCCCTACGCTCACCCCGGGTATAACAACGATTACATTGGCCAGGAACAGACGCCCGTATATTTTCAATTTTTAGGGAGCGATGGGGAAATTAAGTTAAACCTCCGCGAGGCCTCGGGCTACCAATGGGTTGCGCTCAATGACTTGGTCAATACAGTTTTTCCGGTGCGACAAGAATACACCAAACTGGTTTATGACGAACTAAAAAAAATCCTAAAATTACATGACTAAGGTTAGATTTGCACCATCGCCAACCGGCGAATTACATTTAGGCAGCGCCCGCACGGCTTTATATAATTATTTGTTTGCCAAAAAAGCCGGTGGCAAGTTTATTTTTAGGTTGGAGGATACTGATCAAAACCGCTACGTGGCGGGCAGTGCCAAGCGTCTGCTGGATGATTTGCGTTGGTTGGGAATAGAGTGGGACGAAGGTCCAGACAAAAAAGGCACCTACGGCCCATATATTCAATCACAGCGTCTTGATATTTATAAAAAGCATGTGGATAACCTGGTAGCGGCTGGCCACGCCTATTATTGCTTTTGTTCTAAAGATAGATTAGAAAAACTGCGGCAAGACCAGCAAACAGCCAAACAACCAACTATGTATGATAGGCAGTGTTTAAATTTGACGGCCGATCAAGTAAAGCAGTTTTTTGCTGATAAAACCCCCTACGTGGTTAGGCTTCATGTTCCGGTCGGCACTACAGAATTTACCGATTTAGTTCATGGTAAAATTACCATTCAAAATAACACTATTGACGACCAAGTACTGTTAAAATCTGACGGCTTTCCCACCTATCACTTGGCTAATGTGGTTGATGATTATTTAATGCAAATTACTCACGTCATTAGGGGAGAGGAGTGGCTGCCATCTACGGCTAAACATGTACTTCTTTATAAAGCGTTCGGATGGAGCGCGCCTATCTGGTGTCACTTGCCCAATGTTTTGAATATAAAAAAATCCAAGCTTTCCAAACGTCGCGACGGCGACACGGTTTGGCTATCTACTTACCGTCGTCAGGGCTACTTACCGCCAGCCTTGGTGAACTATTTGGCGCTTTTAGGCTGGCACCCCACCGACGAACAAGAAATTTTTACGTTAAATGATTTAACCCGCGAGTTTGATTTGTCCAGGGTCCAAAAAGCTGGCGCTGTTTTTGACATTACTAAACTAAATTGGTTTAACGAGCAATATATACGGAAAATGTCGGTGGCGGATTTGGATAAGGAATTACAGGTTTTTTACCCGAAACACTCACAAGACACCACTGGCTTTACCAGTTCCATACAGTCACGACTTACTAAATTAAGTGACGTCGTCGAGGCGACTGATTTCTTTTTCAAAAAACAACTTAAGTTTGAGGCGTCCCTCTTAATTCCCAAAAAGGGCAGCCCAGCCAAAACCTTACTAGCCTTAGAACGGGCTTTAAATATATTTACGAACGTTTCCAATTGGACGACAGAATCACTTCGGTCAGCCGCGGAAAGTTTAGTGTCGGCCGGTGAGTTTAGTAGGGGAGAGCTATTGTGGCCAATACGCGTGGCTTTAACGGGTTTAGCCAACTCACCCGATGTATTTGATGTGATGACTGCCCTAGGTAAGGAAAGTAGTTTAGGCAGGTTAAACCAAGCTATTAATCTTCTAAAAAAATCATGAGAGCGCTAATTGTTTCATTAATCATCCTTTCTTTATTAATTCCTGCGGCTTCGGGCCGAATGGCGGAGGTTAACGAATTACAGGATAAAATTGCTTCCAATAAAGCCAGGTTAGATGATTTGCAAAAACAAATTGAGGATTATAAAAACCTAATTGCTACTAAACAGGCCGAGGTAAATAGCCTCCGCCGTCAATTATTGGTATTAGACGATAAAATCGCCAAATATCAACTGGATATTGCAGCCAACGAGCTGCAATTAGCGACTGTGGGGTTGGAAATTACATCTATTAGCGAAGAAATAGATGCCAAAGACAAAAACATCAATAATGCTAAAGACAAGGTGGCGGAAATCATTAGGCAATTATACATTTCCGATCAGCGATCTTTGGTTGAAATCCTAGTATTACACAAAAGCCTAAGTGTCTTTTTTGATCAACTAAATTACTTGTCGGAATTACAGGGGACATTGCAATCTAATATTAATCAACTGCAAACATTAAAAGCGGAATTGGAAGTTAAGCAGCAAGATTTATCTAACAAAAAAATTGAACTACTTGATGTTCAACAAGAATTGGAGACTAACCAATCATTGGTCCTTGCCACCAAAGACACCAAGTCGGCGTTGATTACTCAAACCAGACAGTCGGAATCGCGTTACCAAGATTTACTGGCCAAGGCTGTCGCCGAACAGGCGCAGGCCGATTCTGATATTAAGAGACTAGAAAACGAATTGCGGCAAAAATTATCGCAGGCTACTGGCCCGCTTGGCCAATTCGGCGATGCCACGTTGATATGGCCAGTTAGTCCGGCCCGAGGAATAACCGCATACTTCAAAGACCCGACCTATCCTTTTAGAAAGTATTTTGAACACCCGGCTATTGATATTAGGGCATCGCAAGGCACCACCATCAAGGCCGCAGCCTCCGGTGTGGTCGGGCGCGCTCGCGACGCCGGCCTTGGTTATAGCTACATACTTTTAATACACGCCGACGGATTCTCCACTGTATATGGGCACGTCAGTCGAATTGATGTGGCCGATGGTGATTTTGTAACTAAAGGACAAATCATCGGTGGCACCGGTGGCACCCCCGGCACTAGGGGAGCCGGGAACTTAACTACTGGCCCGCACCTGCATTTTGAAGTCAGAATGAACGGCTTGCCAGTAGATCCTTTACTTTACCTGCCCTAAATTGTCGTTGACAAATCAGTTAATATAATCTACAATGGGGACGATTTTGATATTGCACATTACCTAAAGGATAATACCATGCCACAAGAAACCACACCCATCGCTGTAATAGTCATGGGAAAAAAAATTCTCCAGATGGGAAGTTTGCAGTTACTGCTGCTTCCGATACTGGAGGAACAAGTAAAAAATCTCGCTGTGCGGATTCACAATATCCAAATACCGACCCGGGGTTATGCCCCAGGCGCAGCCAAGGCTGACCTTCGGAAACATCTCAAACAAGTTCCCGCCGATACAATATTCCTGCTTTACAATTCTGATGAGAACGTATCAGAATACCAGAATCTGGTGGCTGAGCTCAAAGACTTGGCCGCGCATATCGACCTCATCATATCTGATACAATTGACAATGAGGCCGATGTGCATCGTCAAGATCTTGTGCAATTCTGGCGCAAGATTCATCCAGAAATACCTATCAAACCCCGGCCGACTGCGCCTAAAGCATCGGCAGCGCCGGCGGGCGGGGATAGGACTGTACATCTGCCCCCAATCCACACACCACGTGAACCCAGGCCTTGGGTGGGTCGAAGCGACTATTAACAAGCGTAACGCGTAAGAGCCCTCCACGGTAACCCTCGTGGAGGTTTTTTATTACAACCTAGAAAAGAGGGGACGTATAAATAAGCTTAGATGCACTAAATATAGTGTCGCACAATAAATCTTATAAGACGCTTATAATAAAACGTGAGTTTTAACCTTTAGATACCCAAGACATGTAGTGGTGCGGCTTTATGCGTCCACTGGCTAAGCTGCCGGGTTAATTTATAATTAAAGTGCCCGCCTGTTTTTTTGCCCCCACACATCCGAAACTCACAACCTACTTGCTCTTTCAACCATGTTCTAGAGGGTGAGAGTGTATTGCCATGTAATCTGCCACTGCTATTGAACCGGCGCAAATTTTTTTGCCCCCAAGCCGCTGGTTCTTTTATTACCCTACATCACCACCTTCTTGGCATAGCCCAGGTAAATAAATGCATGACACTTCGACGACAAGCCCCAANNCGCGCGAAATATAGATAGTCAAGCCCCAATGCCAAGCATCGGAGACACCTTCGCGCTTGACAAATACTGCCGCGGCGTTACCGCCACATGCTCAAGTGTCGTAAAATATATTTACTCTTTTAGCTTATAAAATAGTTTACTACCAAACCGAACATCTATATATTCTATCTTGTCTTGATTAGTAGCTAATAGCCCAGCTAACAAGGCTTGCAAACTTCCTAGTTGATCGGTTATGGATTCACGGTTAGATGCATACACCTGCCAACCTGGTTCGGTTATTAAATAAATTTTAGGCAGTTCGGCCACTGAATATTCAATACGTGCCAATTTAGGCAAGCCCGCTGACCCTCGCCATGCTTTGCCTAAATCTTGTAACCACGGCCCTAAGTCTGGAGACATGACTTCGTCACCTATATTAACCGACGTTAAACCCCGATCGACAATTACAGTCTTATCGATTTCCGATGTAATATCTTGAACTTGATTTATCACCACCCCCCTCCTATCCACTGTATAGTAACCAGACTCCACTTTTAGTACACCCACCACAATATCTTCTCCCACACTGACGCGCACTACATTTGGCCAGTGCTTATCAATATCAATGGCCGTAATAAACATTACTTCTCGCAATGTTTTTTTCGCCGCCGCCGAACTAAATAAGACTAAATTATCCTGGGGCAAAATAAATAATTTATGCTGACGCAAAATATCATCAATTAGCCCCCGAATGGTCGCCGCGGTGGCTGGCGAGGGTACATTATCTATAATCACATTACGAATTTTAAAAATTCCCGAATACGTAAAAACAAAAACCAGAGCAAACAGGCATAATATTAAAATTCGCCAGCGCCATACCCGCCACCATGATTTTGGCTTAACATTGTACTGTTGTGCCAGCACAGTTGAGGTTTGCGGCAGTCGGAAATTAGACTTGGCAAATTTCTTCTTCAACTCTTTACGCGGCGCCCGACTAAACATATTACCGATACCACTGTTTTTTGGGCTGATAAGAAGTGCTAAGTTTATTTTTTACCTCGGTACGTTCCAACGCCAATTCAATTAAACTCTCCAAAAGTTTTGCATACGGCAGTCTGGTTGCGCCCCATAACTTTGGATACATACTAATGGAGGTAAAACCGGGAATAGTATTAACCTCACTAATATAAATATTACCGTGCTTAGTCACCAAAAAATCCACTCGCGCCATGCCGGCTAGGTCTAAGGCTTTAAAAGCCGTCACGGCATACTCCCTAACTTTTTCCGCCACCAACTTCGGAAGTGGTGCCGGAATTTTAGCCTTAGACTGGCCATCGACATATTTAGCGTCATAATCATAAAACTCGTTGCTTGATATTATTTGCCCAGGAACAGATGCGCGTGGATTATCATTGCCTAAAACCGCGCATTCAATTTCCAATGCATCCCTAATCCCCTGTTCCACAATTATGCGCCGATCATATTTCATGGCTATTTTAATAGCCGTACCTAGTTGTTTGATGTTTTTAACTTTGGTTATTCCAACTGACGAACCCATATTTGATGGTTTTACAAAACACGGCCAGCCAACATCGTGCTGTACGCGCTTTAAGAACCGACTACCGGTTCGCCGAAAATCAGCCGAGGTTATATAAGCAAATTTTGGTGTGGGAATGCCAGCGGTTAAAAAAATCTTTTTTTGCGAAATCTTATCCATACCCAAACTTGAACCTAAAACTCCCGCGCCAACATATGGTATGCCGGTTAATTCTAATAGACCCTGCACTGTCCCGTCTTCACCAAATGGACCATGCAGAACCGGAAAAATAACGTCGACTTTTTGATTTTTGATTTTTGATTTTTGATTTTGCGTTATCGGTACTAGCCCCCGGCTTGACGGCTCGGGAGGTAAAAGTGCTCGTAAATTCTCGGGAATATTTGCGCCAGATTTTAATAATGTCAAAACTCTTGGTCCAATAATCCACCGACCGTCTTTAGTAATACCAATAGGCACAACGTCGTACTTCTTCTTATCCAAAGCCTTCATAACCGATGCGCCCGAAACTAACGACACCTCGTGCTCGGCCGAACGCCCGCCAAATAATACTCCCACGCGAATTTTCCTTTTGCTGGCCATATACTTACTTTACCAGAATTCGAGGTAATTGTGGATTAATGCATGTAACGACCTCGTAATTTATTGAGTCAATTTTTTTTGCCATTTCATCAGCAGTCACTTCAGCCTTTCCCTGTCGGCCAATTAACACCACCTCATCCCCTACCATAGCCCGATTAACTTTGGAAACATCTACCATTGATAGATTCATGCAAATCCGACCAATAATAGGACAACGCTTACCGCCAATCAAAACTACACCCTTATTTCCCAAACGACGGTCATAACCTTCCCAATAGCCAACCGGGATGCTAGCCATAACTATTGATTTATTGGTAATGAAACTTTTGCCGTAACCCACAACGATACCTTTAGGTAGTTTTTGAATTTCAATGATCGTCGTTTTCCAAGCTAACACCGGGGCCAAACCAGCCTTGGACTTTTCGCGAGTTTCGGCTGACGGCCATAATCCATACAGACCGATCCCTAACCTAACCATATCAAGATGTGTATNNACAAAACCATTCGCTTCTTCAGCGGTGGAAAAATGTGACGCAACCCCTTCTAGTTTTAAATATTTTGATTTTGATATCAATTGAAGCAACTTCGCCGCCGGCTCTGGAAATTGCCCAAGCCGAGCCATACCAGTTTCTAGCTTTAAATGTAACCGCGCTGGGCTGTCCGCTGCCCTAGATGCCCTTTCTAAGGCCTTAATTTGGCCTATTTCATACACCACAAATGATATGTGACTCTTTATAGCTTTAGCCAAAAGTGCCCGATTGTAGGGCAAATAATGGCTTAGGATCAATATTGGTGTTTTTTTGGCTAACATTCGCAATTTAAAGGCCTCATCTAAATAAGCAACACCATACCAATCTACTGGCCGGCTTCCCTCACAAACCTTCACAACCTGCTCTAATCCATGACCATAGGCATTGGATTTAATAACCGCCATTAATTTGGTTTTCTTTGGTAATAAACGACGATGGGCACTAATATTATGTCTTAGTGCCCCTGCAGAAATTTCTAGCCAGGAATAGGTGTTACTTATTTTCATAACTTTTAGTTCCTCCTCTTATTTTAAGAGGAGGTGAAGGAGGAGTTAACAACTTAATTGTTCCTGAAATCCTATCTAACACGCCAGACAGATTATCACGCACCTCATTATTCCAAAACCTCATAACGCTTAGGCCGAATTGGCGCAGATAGGTAGAACGCTTTTCATCCTTTACAATATTACCACCTTCATTATGCTGACCGCCATCAATTTCAATAGCCAACTTAAGAGCGGGGGCATAAAAGTCTACTACATAGCAACCCACACTATACTGGCGATAGAATTTAACACCATTAACCTGTCTATTTCTCAGATGCCGCCACATGATTCTTTCCAGCGGTGTGGCATTGCTACGCAAGCTACGACGAACAAGTTTTACGGATTTTAGATTATAAATTTGCATAACTCCCCTAGCCCCTCTTATTTTAAGAGGGGGAGCTATTTCTACTAATAACTTTTACCCCGTTCATATACGGCTGTAAAACCTTCGGCACTTCAATTGTCCCGTCCTTTTGCTGATAGTTTTCTAGAATTGCAATTAGCGTCCTACCAATGGCAAATACTGTGCCATTCAACATATGCACAAATTGTGGTTTGCCGTCAGCGGACTTATAGCGAATATTTAACCGACGACTTTGGAAATCGGTCGTTGTTGAACAGGAATGAGTTTCACGATATTTACCCTCGGATGGAATCCAAGTTTCAATATCATATTTACGCGCGGCCGGGTCCCCCAAATCAGCCGTACACATTTTTACAACCTGATAAGGTAACATTAATCCTTGCATTAATTGTTCTTCTAGACTTAATAAAAATTCATGCTCTTCATCAGACTTATCCGGAGCAGCTAATACAACCATTTCCAATTTATCAAATTGATGAACACGTAAAATTCCCTTGGTGTCTTTACCGTATGATCCAGCTTCGCGTCTAAAACAATTAGAAAAAGCTACATAACGCCGCGGTAAATCCTTTTCCAATAATGTCTCGTCCATATGCATTGGGCCAACAGATTGTTCAGAGGTTCCAACTAAAAACATTTTTTCGTCTTTGAAGTGATAAGTCTCGTCCTCACCACCATGCTCCAAATAACCCATCCCTTGCATTGCCTTCTCCCC
>DOPF01000065.1 GCA_003512705.1 Patescibacteria group bacterium | reverse complement strand
TCCAACCATCATCGCCCCCGGAATTATGGGCTCGCCGTTGTATAACAACACCAGCGACTTTGCCCATTTGGAGTGGGTAGAGAGAATTTGGGTTGATAAATTAAAGGCCACCTTCTCCGATGATTATCTTAATGTCCTAGCTTTGGCTGAGAATGGCCAAGATCCCGCGGACGAAAGTTACAACATCGTCAAAGCGCCGCTGCCGAATGACGCTGGCAGAACTATCAGTAATGAGCTCAACTCGTTACCACTATCCCCTTTCAAGGATTTTATCTCGCATCTTGAAAGTAATGGCTACCAACTTGACGATTATAATGACAATCACCAAGTGCAGGAAAATTTATTTTTCTACACCTATGACTGGCGGAAAAGTTTAACGTCAAACGGTGATTCGCTTTCCTACTTTATTGATAGTGTCAGAAAGTGGACTGGAAGCCCACAAGTCAACATTGTGGCACATAGCATGGGCGGTTTGGTCGCTAAACAGACCATTCTTAAAGACGGCACTGGTCGCATTCATAAGTTAATTTTTGTGGGCACTCCGCATTTAGGCGCACCAAAAATAGAATACGTGATGTTTACTGGTGAAATCATAACTGGTTGGAAGGATTGGCTAGCCAACGAGTACACACTCAAGTACATTTCCAGAAACATGCCGTCTTCCTATAGTTTGATGCCTAGTGAAGACTACTTTGATGTCAGCCTGAATAACGGGTTATCAAATGATGTGGGTCTATATGAATTGTGCTTTTCCTACCACAATGGCCTGGGCTATAGATTTCTGGACTACGGAGATACAAAAACCTTCTTCCAAAATGTTGCCTGGCCATTAGCTGATGCGGAATTCAACACTGATTTGATTGAGGCGGCTTATAGCAAGCATATGGATCTAAGTAACGTCGATTTCGGGTCAATCGAGGTTTACAACCTTGCCGGATTTGGCTTAAAAACGATATCGCAAGTTGGTTTTACCGGCAAGGCTGATCCCGAAATGCGAGCTGTGCCTGTTTCGCTCTTTACCGGCGATGAGACAGTTCCACTCCGAAGCGCCGAGGTCGCAAACCGCTCACTCACTCGCGCTAATTACTACGTTCGTGGCGTGGAGCATTCTCGTTTATTTGCCAATGTGGGCACCCAACAGCTATTAAGACGCCTGCTTGCTGATCCACCCGATACGGCCGGGTTCACACACTCATCGATAACAACGGATCCGCCAGCCAGCTACCTAATGGATGGTTGGTTAGTGGCGGCATCGAGCCCGGTGGAGCTACACGCTTATGACTCTTTTGGTAACCATACGGGCTCAACCGGCGACAGTACTTGGGAAAACAATATACCGGGCAGCTACTATTTGGGCGGCAAACTGTCTTATCCGCACTCACCTAAGGAAATCTCTTTACCGCAAGGCGAGTACGAGGTGATAGTAAGGTCGGTGGACACGACGGCCGATTTTCGCTTTCAAGTGGAACGTGCGGAAAATGGTTTGATCACAGGATACACCATTTTTGACAGTGTACCAACCACACCAAACTTTGAAGCGAGGATGCAACTGTCGGCCGCCGCCTGGCCGGCCAGTTTTGCTGCTAACTATGATGGCGACAGTATTTATGAAGCGACCATCTGGCCTGATCAATTACAAATATCCCAACCAGTTAACGCTGGATGGAACTTGTTATCTATACCATTGGCTGAGGCAGTCAAGGCGGCGGAA
Organism: Patescibacteria group bacterium; assembly: GCA_003512705.1. Taxonomy (GTDB): domain Bacteria; phylum Patescibacteriota; class Patescibacteriia; order Veblenbacterales; family UBA10138; genus UBA10001. The sequence continues at coordinate 3,616 of DOPF01000065.1, read as the reverse complement.
ACTTACTTGAATGCCACCTCGGCTGCGTATATTTTTACTAGCGGCTATAACTCTGTCGACTCACTTATACACGGACAAGGCTTTTGGGTAAAGTTTACAGCCGAAGAAACCCTGACTTTATTCGGCCAGGGAAACTTCCAAGACTCTATCCCGGTTCAGCCAGGTTGGAATATTGTCGGCGGGCTGTCTGCGCCAATCCCTGTCGATTCAGTAACTTCCGACCCAGTGGGAATCATGGCCACTGATTTCTACTATTTCAATGATGGCTATCTAGTAGCCGACACCCTAAGACCAGGGTTAGGCTATTGGGTAAAAACAAATCAGGCGGGCAAGATAATCTTGCGCGCTCAGTAGTGTTTGTATTAAACACCACTCCCGGGCTCACATTGTGGGTCCGGTTTTTATTTAAGCCACTTCGCCAAAACAATCTTTAATTGTCCGACTTTTTTATAAAAACCATGATTGGCGCCGGGGATAATGGCCGCGGAATAATCTTTTGAGCTGGTATTTTTCCTGAACCACGACTCTAAAACATTGGCCGGAATATCGCTGCACTGATCTTGCTCCGCGAAAACAACTAGCATGGGAATAATTACTTTTTTAAAAGTCGTTGCCCGTTTATTTTTTTGTGTATAAGAAAATATTTCTTCCGTGCTGTCAGGTGTGTATAAACTCAACCACCGCTGGACATCTAATACTTTTGGCCAAACCTGGTTGGGCATGAGTTCATGCTTTTTCCCACGGCTTAACATTTTCTTAGCCTCTTTAAGTGCGCGCAAATACTTGCGCCGAGTAACATCAACCCACACCGAAGCATAATCACTAATCGGGCAAAGCAAAACTACGCCGGTCACTTTGTGTTGATTATTTTTTTTACTCAAATAATATATGGACTTCTGGCAACCGGTTGAATGTCCGACTAGATAAATTTCCTTAGCNNGTAAAAACTTCGTGTGATACACCGGCATACTTTCCCACGTAACCTTTTTTAGTACGGGGCGCTAATCGCCGCAATATAGCCACCAAGTCGTGCCCACGATTACTAAATGTTAAAACAGCTGTTTTTTTATCTGCCAGCGGCGACACAAAGTTTGTATCATTAAAAGCATTGGAACTTAATCCATGAATAAAAATTATTGCGCGGCGCGGTCGGGCGGGCCCAAACCAAAGTCCATCCAAAATATATTTTTTAGGAGTTATAATTTTAATTGGTTCAGCTAATATGGTTTTCATAATATCCAAAATATTCTCATATTCTCAAGAATACTAGAATGTTTGCGAGAAGGTCAAAAACCTTTTACCATACGGCGACAGGCTATGTAAAACCCGTTGGCCTTGGTATTTCTTATTTAGCAGGCCAGCCTGCACTAGCCGCCTAGTGTGCTCGGAAATGGTTTTAAAATTACATTTCAGCCCATCTGATATCTGCTGCAAAGTAGCGCCATCTGCCCGCCTAACAAATCGCATAATATCAATGCGCCGATGATTGGCCATNNATATTCTCAAGAATATTGGAATGTTATTTAGGTTTCGTGTTGTTTATGGTTGAGATAATGATTTGCCGCTCGCGCGGGCCAGAAAATTCAATCAACACCACTCGTTGCCACTGCCCTAGCACTAGCTGCCCATCCTCAATTGGTAAAGTTAAAGACGTGCCGATTAAAGCAGATAATATGTGGTCGGGTACGTGCGCCGAATCATGAGGATGCCGATAATTTAGTTTGGGAATCAAGGCTTGAAAAGCGTCCAGCATATCCAAATCGGTGCCGGGATCTAAATCCGCCGTAGTTAAAGCACAGGTTGTGTGTGTTACAAAAATATTAACCGAGTCGCTGGTTAAGCCTAATTTACCCAACTCGTCATTCAATTTATCTGTAATATCTACGATCTCTTTAGCCTGAGTGGTTTTAATCTGTATTTTAATCATATATAAATTATAGCAAAAACGACCACTTTGACATCAAGTCAAACTAAAGCTAACCTTAAAGCACAAAAAAAATAAGAAAGAGTCGCTTAAAAAAACTTACATGAGGAGCATACCATGTGTGGAATTGTTGGCTTTATCAGCACGGAAAAACAAGCGTCAATCTACACCTATGTTGGATTATTGCAGCTGCAACATCGCGGCAAAGAGGGTGCCATGATAGCAACTATGGTTTCTGACCAAACTTCGCGGGAGGAGGGCGGGCGTGGCGAGCTAGACATGGCTTTTATTATTCCCCACTCCCAAGATCTAAAAGCTAAGTTGATCTCTGATTTGCAAGCCGAACCTGCCGGTGAAGGTTTTCATGGTGAGTTTCCACCACCATCAGTGCAGTCAATGGCTGGTCCGATTGCCCTTGGCCATACTCGTTATGGAACCGCCGGAGTGATCGGCGAGAATAATTTACAACCCATTAAGGGTCAGTTTCATAACCGTATTTTCTTTCTGGCGCATAATGGCAACTTAGTTAACAGCGGTGAACTTGGTGCTAGTATTAAAATGGCCCAGGACTGCTCGGACAGTAGGATAATCGCGGCCATGATTGCAGGTAGCCCAGCACCCAGTTTTGAGAAAGCGGTTTTGGAAATCTTGCCAAAGCTCAAAGGGGCCTTCAGTCTTGTGCTAATGCACGACAACCAGCTCTATGCTATTCGTGACCGATTTGGTTATCATCCGCTACAAATTGGCCGTTGTGGAAATGATTGGGTAGTAGCCTCGGAAAGTTGTGTATTTACAGCTCTTAATGCCAAATTGTGGCGCGATGTTAAGCCTGGTGAAATGGTGATAATTACTAAGGATGGCCCGGCCGATCCTCCTATTCAGTGGGCTGAAGGGAACCTTAAAATAGATATTTTTGAGTACATCTATTTTTTGCGGCCAGACAGTGTGGTGCATGGTGTTGAGGCGGGTGCGGCTCGCCGTTTAATGGGCAAGTACTTAGCACAAGAACACCCCTTAGACGTGGACTTGATTGTGCCTGTACCCGACTCGGGTAATGAAGGCGCTTGGGGTTATTGGATGGAACTAGAAAACAAGTTACCTTTTGATCCCTGGGCGCTATTCCGACCGCACACTGTAAGCCGAACCTTTATTGAGCCAATCGCCGAAGAAAGATCACGATTCATTAGGTTGAAGTTTAACCCGCGTCAGCACATCAGAGGTAAACACGTACTGTTAGTCGATGACAGCATCGTCCGAGGTAGCACTTCGGTAACCTTAGTTGATCTGCTGAAACAGGCAGGCGCGGCTGAAATTTCCATGGTAGTTACCTCGCCGCCGTATCGTCACCCGGATTTTTACGGGATTGATACCTATCGCGTCAAGGACGAAATCATCGCCCGACAAATAGATGGCGATGATAAGGTAGTTGCCCAAAAAATAGCCAACCAGTTAGGCTTGAAATATCTGGGCTACTTAAGCTTGGAAAAAACAATCCAGGCCATACTGGAGGTAAATCCCAACTCGGGATTAACCAGAAATAATTTTTACACTGGCGTCTTCACGGGCGAATACCCTTCCGGGGCGGGCGATTTCGCGTCGGCACTGTAACAAACAATCAATTCCAAACCTGGAACCAGTCAATATGGTTCCGGGTTTTTTATTGCGATCGACTGATGTATTTTTATGGCTGCG
>DOPF01000075.1 GCA_003512705.1 Patescibacteria group bacterium | reverse complement strand
TAAGATCATCAAAGGTAAAATTTGGCATAGCAAGTTTTTTATAAATCACGTATTCTAGCTGCCGTAGCAATTAATCCCTCAAAAGTACGGCCCATACCGCGCTTTATTTCCCTGTCCGCAACTTCTTGAACTAATTGGGAAATGGTTTTACCATCAGAATTTTTAGCTGTTAACAAACCATTGCGTTCCATGACTTCTAAATCTGGGATTACTGTAGTCAGTTTCATCAAAAAGCTGGGATTTACTTCGGCGCGCCCCAACCGATAAAGAAAATCCTCCTGAAAGCCAGCTAAAGTTAATTTGCCTGATAAATCTAAATTATAAGTACCATCGGGATCTTCATAGCCATAACCTAAACGGTTATGTGTTTGAATAAAACGGCGAGAATCTTGTTTTAAGTTCTCATTGGCCGTCGACGCCGCCTGTTCCTCTGATGATTTTAAATAATAAGCGCCGCCCTTAACTCCGTACATACGAGCAGTATTATTATGCCCCAACTCTTCATTCATATAATTAATATCGCTCATCAACGCCATTGAGGCTTGTTCATTCATACCCACCTTACCAACTAAATAGTCCTGACGGAATTGTTCCGCTCCCGCTGGCCCGCTGCCATACCCGTAAGCATTAAAAATTTCGTTATCGTTGTAATCTTTGGTGGCTTTTTTCATTAAACTGCTAATTCTTACAAAATCTTTATCTCTTATAGCCGTATCCAGTAAATTATGTATCTCCGAATATTCCATTGAATGCTTAGGTAATTTAGCTTCCTCGACAGCCTCCAACGCACGATAAGTCCGGGTGGCATAATAAGCGCGTGGCGCCACTTGGAATTGCTCTGCTTTAGTCTTATGCGTCTCCACCGCCTGCTCAGCGCGTTTTACCTCACTGTCACTTAGCAAAGCGCCTTCGACTTTATTCCATTCAAGTTCCGCATTTTGAACAGTCTTTTGAAAAGTGTCGCTATCCAAATTTTTCTTTTTCTCATCATCGGTTGTTTGATAACGCTCAAAGCCAGATGGATCAATAAACTTTTTCTGAAATTTATTCCATTCAGACCGCTGTGTATCCCGTAAGTTTTCCAAGGCCCTGGTGTCTTTTCCTTGAGCTTTTTCAGTGGCTATTTGCTGATTAATTTTCACCAGTTTGGCTAGTAAACCCTCCACTTGACGGTCACGCGTCAGTGTTTGCTCCTTAGTTAAACCGCCGCCCTTTAAATATTCGTAATCCGCCTCCGATTGCCTACTCTTGCGATCCGTGACCTCACGCCCATATGTCGNNCGGCTTCTAGATTATTATTAAAGGTTTTATCATTCTTAACATCCTCTTCCGCTTTTTCTGAATCCCATTCGGTGGCCAGTTTATCCTTAATTTGTTTATAAGCATTCAGCTCGGCGCTGCCCACCGCCGCCTCGGCGGAATTCTCTGTCAGACCAACCTGCTCCAATCTCTTGTTTAATATTTCATCAAATAATACCGTTTTTGTTTTCTTTTTTCCCTCTTCATCCTCCTCTGTTAACTCTTTATAATTATATTCATTATCACCCTTCTCGCGACGAGTCTTGGCGTAAGTAACCTTCTCATTAACCATTTTATCCCTTTTGTCTTGCCTGATTGCTTGCTCGGCCACTTTTTTAAAGTCGGTATTTTTCTTTGAATCAACCAGGGCTAAGTTTAATTTCATTTGCCTTCTTTCCTCCTCGGCCTCTTTGAAGTCTGTAATGCCTGTTTTGGGGTGGACTAAAGTCCTGCCTAGTCTTTTTATACCTCTCCACCCCAAATAATTTTGATACAAATCCTCGTGTGCACCCATAGCTAAAGACAATACTGCTCTACGGCCCTTACCCTCTTTAAATAACTGTTCGGCTCTAGTACCCGCCCGCCAGGCGCCCACCGCTTCTTCTTCTAATTTTTTTTTTTCAGAATATGCTTTCCAGGCCTTTACTGCTCTCATGGGATTTAGACCGACACCGGTAGTGGTATATAATTTACGTTCAGCAAATGTGGCAAATGATTTAGCACCCTTAAACGGCGCTTTGGCTATGGCCGCGCCGCCTTTTTGCAACCAACCCATAGCTGAACCGGCGATATTGCCACCGGCCACACCCATTTGTTTAGTCATCCATAAAGCCCCAATGAGCAAAGAAATATTTACAATAAAAGATAATAAAATCTCCGATTGTCCAATACCGGTAATAGACGCGGCCGGCACATCAGTTAAATCAAAACCACTAGCATCTGTAACCTTTTTTTCCAAAAAACTGGATTCCTGTCCGGCTGTAATTTGCATCACCGATAAGCTTAGCCACAAGAAAAATGCCAGTATTGGCCCAGAAGAAGCATACCTACCAAAATAATCCCACCACATCTGGGCATACTTTTGCCCCTGACCTGGAAAAATATTTAAAGTGTAAGCAATTGGCGAAGTGATAACTAAAAACCACAAAGCCACAATTCTAAAAATTAGCACAATGACAATCACGCCAATTACCACCATAGCAACAAAAATAGATATAAGTGCTAATAGTGCAGCTATTAAATAAGAAGTCTCATCGGCTTGCAATGTTCGCGTCTCTTCAGGCGTTAACCGATTAGAAGCAAATTGGAACATTTTATCCAAATGAAACCCTTGCACAAAATTACCAGCCGCCGCGTCAGCAAAACCATACACAAACGTCAACATCAACACCTGGGCAAAATCAATCATGAAACCGGTAATGCCTTTAGAAAAATTCACCAGCACCGCCATTATCAAAAGCTTGCCTAATAGTTTTTTATAGTGATAATTTTCCCATCGGAACAGCGTGCCAAAGGCAATTAACAGCAAAATCACTATAAAAAACATGTTGGTAACATCGCGCAACAGTATCCAACCCTTTTGCACCGCCGGCACGTCAATAAAATTGTTGTATTGCGCAACATTTATTAATATACCAATCAACGTAACCGTTAAACTGCCAAAAAATTTGGCCACCGGAAGAAGTAAATACTCAGCCAAAAATTGTTCAAAGCCAGCGAAGACCGGCTTAGAAACCAACAACAAAGCTGCGCCGACAAAAATTAGGATAATCGGCACAAAACGAGTTTGCGGCAGTAGTATAGTTTTTATTTTACTAAATTTAGCTTTCATTTAAGTAAAAAGCCGGGTTTTGTATTTAATATCGTACCACAAATTAGTGACAAAAGATATTAAAATTATACCACAAAATCACCTTTTTTACAAATAACCGTAATGATTCCATACCCCCGCATCACCTTGAGGTAAAACACTATATATGTTCCCCGCAAACAATTTTTACCTTCCCTTTTTACCTTCCCCGCCGACTCACCCGCTGTTTTAGCGCCTGGCCCAATTTGTCGCGATCGCGACATTTTAGGCCAGCGTAAAATTTGCTATAATTTCTATATGATAATTATGCTAATTTCTCTAAAATCAAGTAAGTAGATATAGTTATCTAAATTTAAACAAATAATATGCCCCAGACCACATATTCAATCAGCCAAGAAGTCTTATTTACTTTAGGCCGGTTAGTCGGTAAATCTTTCACGCTGGCCTTTGACTTTTATAGGTTTCGGTCGGCCTATTTAAAAGGCGGCGAACCATCTGTCAAGCAGTTGAAAAAAAATCTAAACGAAGTCCGGATTAAAAAAGCCATCAGAGATTTGGCTAGAAATAAATACCTTGAGTCGCAAAAAATTGGCAAGCGACTAATGCTGTCACTAACTGATAAAGGCCAGATGGCCGTATTACGTTATGAGATATCATGGCAAACTAAAAGGCGCGATGTTGGCACGCTAATAGTCTTTGATATTCCGGAAAGCCAACGCCTGGGACGGGACCACTTCCGTCGTTGGCTTAAAGACTGTGATTTTAAAATGATACAACGCAGCGTCTGGTTTACTGACCGCGATGTGGTTGACCATTTGCAACAGTTGGTAAAACAACTGCGGCTGTCATCTTGGATAAGAATTTTTAGTGTTAAACTATAAATTAATCACTAGCCCAATTTGTCGCGATCGCGACAAATTGGGCCAAGGGAAAAAACACGATTATTATAACGACCGCCTGATTTGATTCACCTAGATAAACAGCGCTATTACTATAACGCCACTGATTTACTAACTCAACTACGGTTTAACGATAATTCGCCCGCCAAAAGGTAACCAAGCGTTGGCACTAATTAAATTACACTCACCGCCGGTGCCAATACCCCAACGTCCNNACAGGCACCCACCCCCGCACCAGCACCATTTTCATCCCAACAAGCTTGATAAAGCAACAGGCTGGGATCGCCACAGGGTTTTAAGCCAAGCCCGCCGGCAGTGCAGGTTAACGACCTATTAAAGGTGAAGTAACCAACACCGACACCAGCATCATCAACACAAGCTTGCGGAGAATCACCAAAGTTATAACCCGGATCACTGGCTTTTTTGCAGATGGCTTTGTGGTTTTTGTACTTACCGGCCGCGCCCGATGAATTATCTGGATCGCCCAACCAATCCACTCGTACTTCACGCAAAGGCATTTGCTCACCGTTGGCATTATAAGCGTAAAGAGCGGCTGTTACTTCAACTGGTGAAGGTAATGGCTTTGGGTCAAGTGAATAATCAGCGCCATTGGCGACAATAGTAAAACCAGTAGCCCCCTCGCCAATTCCGCCCTCGGCCGGATCGGTATTAATATTGTTTACCTGCCTAATTTGTGGGTAAGACAACACACAAGGATTGGGAGTACAAGTCAACCTGCATATTTCACCAGAAATCTCGCATCGCGCTACGCTAAAATCTGGCGGCACACCCAGACAGGCGTTGATTTCACATTGCGCATCGGCACTACAAGTAGTTCCGGTTAAAGCGCAACGCCCCGCCCCCGCGCCGCTAATATCCAAAGGTATGGATGTGGTAGTTGGATCATAACCTTTGTGGGTAGCGGATAATTCGTAAACACCAAAAAGCTTGGCAAATAAAGTTTGCACTTTTTTAGCGCCTTCAAAGTTTGACGTTGCATTAGGCACAGCAAACCTTGTTCCCATACAAATGCCGCCTTCTCCGCAACCGGTAGGGTCAGTGTCAGATGGCGCACTGCAAGGCTGCCGGTCTCTTGGGCCGCCAATACAGATATTCGGACGATTAGAGGCTTCACCACAATCAAAATCTCCGCTGCCTAGGCAGCTATAAGGCGATGCGGCGCGAACTGCGCTGGTGTATTGATAAACCGGTATAGTGGTGGTGTTTATATTGACCGAACCAGCTATTGCGCCAAACGGCCGCAGATCGCTTGAAAGATTATATTGTCCCGAGCCAATGCTAACTGTGTACCCACTGGCCGGATTAAGTAGACGATTAGTCCAAGCTTTATTTTCTATACCGCTTGATACTTGAGTCACCTCGGCACAATAATCGTTTTTCAAACTAATAGTTAAATCGTAAATTGAGCCACCATTGGTTCCGGTTTCGCTACAGGTTGAAACATTAAAGCCAATCAATCTTTCCTGGCTATTAAATATTGCTCTAATGCCAGTAGCCGACCAATCACCGCCACAACCCCACTGATTTCCAGTTCCGGCCGGCCCACCCCACCCGGTGGTCGCGGATAACAGCTGTCCATTATTATAGAGTAAATTGCATGCCCCCGGATCAGTGGCACCATCTTCAGCCAAACACTGCTCACCATCTTGTGGTCTGCCATCTTTTTCAGCTGAAGCTACTAAACAGTTAGCGTTTAGTGTCATCAAGTCGCCACCCGGCCCACACCGCTGACCGCTATCAATGTTATTACCAGGACACTGATTCGAAAATACATTGGCTTCTACTGTAATATTAGCAATAGAATCTTTATATATTGGCGGCGCAGAACTTTCTAGAAGTATCGAACCGGTTATATAGTTACTTTCCGCTACATTAACACACATGCCCCGCGGTGACCCTTGAGCATACTTCCAATCATACCCATTTCCACCTTGATGATACGCCCCTTGGGCCGAGCAGTAATAAGCAATTGACGGGTTATTAAACCCGGCGTCGGGCGCGTAGTCGTAAATAGATAAGTCACCTGATATTACATCTAAAGGCAACCAAGTTAAGCAAGCGTTGTCTTGAACTCCGTTAATGGC
>DOPF01000072.1 GCA_003512705.1 Patescibacteria group bacterium | reverse complement strand
GGCCCAACGACTTTTGGTCTGACTAATTTTTTCCAAAATAAATCTATTAGTCTGCCGGCGCCCATGTTTTCCTCGTAACGCACTTTATGTTTTTCTAAAATTTTTCTTAATTCTTTAACATTAGTAATTCCTGATAAATCAACACCCGAATGTTTTTTTATTAGCGCAAAATAATCTTCCCGCGGCCATTTACCACTCCAATCTATGATTTGACCTTGATAAGTTGTTTTGAGACCGCCTGCTGTGCCCCGTACCGTGTCGCGAAGCGACTCTGGTGCGTGGGTTACGTCTTTAACTAAAGTCTGATACATCTCCTGCGTAAAATCCATTAGCTTATTGTAATCAGCATAAGCCCAGTAAAATTCGCACATATCGTAATCTTGCAGATGTTCAGTGTCTATTCCTTCGTTTCTAAAAACTTTACCAATCTCAAATACTTTTTCAAATCCGCCAACTAATAATCTCTTTAATGGCAACTCTAGCGATATACGCAAATAAAAATCCTGGTCCAGCGCGTCGTGATGCGTTTTAAAAGGATTAGCATCAGCCCCACCCGCCACCGCTTCTAGCGCTGGTGTATCTACTTCCATAAAACCTTTTTGGGTCATGAAGTTTCTGGTGGCTTGCCAAAACAAGGATTTTTTATAAAACAAATCTCGCACTTCCGGATTCATCATTAAATCCAAATACCGCTGACGTAATCTGGTTTCCACGTCTTTTAGCCCGTGATATTTTTCTGGTAGAGGTCTAAGGGCTTTAGAAAGCAGTACAACATCTTGGCACAGTAAGGTTATCTCCCCTCTTTTAGTTTTAACTAAGATACCAGCCACGCCCACAATATCACCCATGTCTAAAAGCTGGGCTAATTCCCAAGACTGTTTACTTGAGGAGTTTTCCGTCAGCGCGATTTGGATTTTACCGCTAGCGTCATTCAGGTTAGCAAAAACCAACTGTCCATGCGGCCGTAAAGTCATAATTCTGCCGGCGGTTTGAAGTAACTTGCCCGAAATCTTAATATCATTAGTTAGCTCCGGCGGTTTCTTTTTTTCTGCCAGCGCTAATAATTCGGCGCAGGAAAATTGCTTATCAAAACCAGCTGGATAGCTTTCCCCCAACTTTCCCGCCGCAATTTCTTTAGTGTGCCGGCTGGTTATTTCCTCATCCTCTCGGGTAGACATAACTGGTTTAATTTTAGGCAAAAAATCGCAAACCAGCAAGCCAGTGTATACAAAAAACAGCCTAAAGGCTGCCAGTGTAAATCAGCTAACCTTATTCCACTTTAATAATCTTGTAGATAATTTTACCCTTAGGAACTTGGACGGAGGCTGTATCGCCCACTTTTTTTCCTATCAAAGCCTGGCCCAAGGGTGATTCATTAGAAATAAAACCCGCTGACGGGCTGGCTTCGTTTGATCCCACTATACTAAAAACCTTTTCTTGGCCAGCAGTTTGGACGCGTACTTTGCTACCCACCCTAGCCTCACCACTGACGCTGCCGCCGTTATCTATGACCTCGGCATTCTTAAGAATATTTTCAATATCAATAATTCGGCCTTCGTTAAAAGCTTGAGCATTCTTGGCTTCCGAATATTCCGCGTTTTCCGACAGATCCCCCAACTCCTTGGCGTCTTGAATTCGGATGGCTATTTCTTTTCGGGCCTTTTTTAAATCAGCCAATTCCTGGGTTAATTTAGCTAGGCCCTCTTTAGTGACATAAGCGGTGTTGTCAGTCATGATCTTTGATGTGAAGTTTAAGATACAGTTAAACCCCATATCCTGTCAAGGCGGCAAGGGCTAGAGCCAAGTAGCCGTCAGCCTAAATAATTGTTTAAACTTTTTAATAAATTGTCCCGCCGCCGTAGTATACCACTGGCGGTGGCCCGCGCAGGCGGGCCCGGCCGATGCCCCGGACTAATTGCTCAAAGCCGATTTTGGGCGAACCAGGTAAAAACTTCACGTGCCACCGGCACGGCGGCTACCGAACCTTCAACTCCATTTTCAATTAAAACAACCATCAATAACCGCGGGCTATCAAAAGGTAGGTAGCCGGCAAACCAGGCATGGGGTTCGCCGCCCGGGGCCTGGGCAGTACCGGTTTTACCGGCGACCGCCGCGGGTACGGAACCTAGCGAGCGCGCGCTGCCGGTTAAAACCGTTTCCCGCATCGCCCGGGAAATTATTTCCAAATTGGTGCGGTCTACGGGCAGACTTTTTAAAAGGCGCGGTTCATAAACCTGCGTATCGCCGGTGGCGCTGATTAAAACTTTTACGTAATGGGGCTGCCAAATATTTCCGCCATTTATTAAGGCGGCATAAGCGCTGGCTAATTGCAGTGGACTAACCAATAAATTCCCCTGACCGATTGACAAGTTATAAGTATCGCCTAAAAACCAGCGTTCCTTAATATTGTCGAGCTTCCACTCTGGTGTCGGCACCAAACCCTCGGCCTCGCCTGATAAATTAACACCCGTTACTTGGCCAAACCCAAACCGCCGCAACCAGTAAGCCAATAACTCTTGCCCCAGCCCGGCCCGATTTTCCGTACCGCCACCCACAATATAAAAGAAAGAGTTGACCGACTCGGCGATGGCTTTATAAATATTAGTTAGACCATGCCCACCGGCTTTCCAATCCGCAAACCACCGATTGCCCGCCCAGACACCACCAACAGAATTAACTGTGGTATTGGTGGTGATTATTCCCTCTTCTAGCGCGGCCATGCCAATGATCGGTTTTATGGTTGAACCGGGTGGATAAGTACCGGCATACACGCGGTTAAACAGTGGTTGATTGGTATTGGCCAATATGGCGGCTAACTCTGCTTGATCGCCGCCAGTAGAAAAAAGGTTAGGATCAAAAGTGGGAAAAGAAGCTAGGGCTAATATAGCTCCGGTTTGCGGATCAAGGGCCACGGCCGCGCCTTTGGTTTTATGATTGGCCACCAGCGTGCGCTTTACCGCCGCCACCAGTATATTTTGCAACTCACTATCGACGGTTAAAGTTATATTAGTGCCCGCCACCGGATCGACCGAGGCATAAACCTGCTGCGGTTTACCCAAATTGTTTACTTCTACCTCACGCTTGCCCGTTTGACCTCTTAGTACACTCTCCCAGGTGTCTTCTACTCCGGCTATGCCCTTATAATCGTGGTACTGGTAATCTAGACTCAATAATTTTAAATCATCCGGCGACACCTCGCCCATATAACCAAGCAAGTGAGCCGCCGCGTCGCCTAAAATATATTTTCGCTCCGGCAATATCTTTACACTCATACCGGCTAGGCGGCTAGACAGTGTAACCAGTCTAACCGCTTGGTCTTGGGACAGGTGTTCGGCTAGTGTTATGGGCACGTACGAATGCCAATCTATGCTACTGACATCTCCAGCTGCAATATCCGCAATCTTAGCCACCTCATCAAAAAGCATTTTCCGTTCCGCCGACGTAGTGGAAGCGTCAGCTGGAACTAACACCAATGCCAGATTGGGTGTATTAACCGCCACGGGCAAGCCGTGTGAATCAAAGATTAACCCTCGTTGAGCGGGTATAACTTCCAGGCGAATTCTATTACCTTCAGCCACCTGGCGGTACTGTTGACCCTGCGCCACTTGCAACCACAGCAACCGCCCTAAAAGTACTGCCCCGACGATAACTAATAATGCGATAACCAACTTGGTAAAAAGTGGGTGGATGGCGCGCTGTAAACTACTAACTTCCGGCGCTGGTATACCCGTTCCTTCGTATCGACGATCAGAAAAGCCGGGCAAATCTCGGTCGGCAATGTCACCGCCAGCTATTTTAATGCTGAAGGGGTCACGTTTATTTATCATTGTGGTTGGCGTACTTTTTTAGATACTAACAACACCGCACCGACTAATAGAACTAAATTAGCCGCCCAGCCGGCGATTAATAAACCGGGGCTTACCGCCGCCCCGGGGTAAAGCGGCGTATCCCCTAACCAAAACGGCAACCAACTTAATAACCAATGCGAAATAAGGTAAAGGGCAAGCCAACTCGCGGCCGAGGCTAATACCGTCACCCGCCCCAGCGGCGCTAAGTGCTCATCAACAAACCTTTGCCATAACCACCAACTAATAATGATGGCCGCAGTAGTTACTGGTAAAGTGGGGTTAAATAAAACATCTTGCCACAACGCCCCGGCGACTAGTACCGTAAAACCCATTTTTTTATTGACTGACAAATAAATAGCTAGGCCCATGGCTAAGCTTAGATCAATATTAAAAGGCAGCCAACTGCTAAAAAAATTTTCCATTATTAAAAATAGCCAACTTATAGCTATACCCAACGCGAGCCACATATTAGCGTAATATAATTTTTAGAAATCGTACTTTAATTATATCCAAAGGTGAAACCACCACCGCCGACTTAAAAAAATCCCCGTCTTTAAAATCAACCGACGCGGCTTTGCCAATTATTAATCCGCGCGGAATTAGCTCGTCTAAACCACTGGTTATCACACTGTCCCCGGCTGATAATTCGTCAGCCGCGGGCACAAAAAATAACCGCACCGCTAAATTAAATTCACCCTCAATGACGCCGCGACTAGTAGCTGTATTTTGCACTTCCGCGGTTATGGTATTTAGCGGCGAGGTCACCAACACAATTTCGGAACTGGTGGGTGTAACTCTTAATACCGTACCTACTAATACGCCTTGACTGCTTACAGCCAAGCCAGGTTTAACGCCGCTTTCGGCGCCACGGTTCACTAAGTAAGTGGTGGCTAACTCGTCCTGCCGTCGACCGATTATTTCCACTGCCACCTCGCTCGCTGGCTCCGACAGTTTGAGTCCCAATTCCCGTCTTAATTCATCATTTTCCCGTTGCAGTGTCGCTAATTGTTGTTCTAAAGTGATGCCCACCAACTCGACCTGGTCGGTGGTGTTAGATATTACTTCCTGCCCCCAAGCATAGCCAACGGCTAGCGGCATCTCCATAAGCGGCCGGGTATAATTTTGCCACCACTGCCAATTAGAAGTACGGGTTAAAATAAACGCGCCCACTACCAGTAAACCAACTAAATAATATTTTGTTGTTCCCCACCCAGCCATATTTATCTTATGGTAGCGGCCTCACGTTTAGGCAACAATAAATCAGACGTATGTTCCAAATCTTCCAGAATAATGCCCGTACCCCTGACGACACAAGTTAAAGGGTCGTCGGCTAGTTGCGCTGGAATAGCCAGCTCTTTAGATATTAATTTATCTAACCCTTTAAGCTGCGATCCCCCACCCACCATTACCAAACCGCGCTGATAAATATCCGCAGCTAATTCCGGTGGCGTACTTTCAATAGTGGCCCTGATATGTTCAATGATTAATTTAACGATCTTTAAAAGCGCTTCGCGAATTTCACCATCAGTAACCGTAACTTCTCGAGGCAAGCCGGTAATCAAATCGCGGCCGCGCACAAACATCGACAATGGTTTAGAGGCGGCCATAACGTTGCCCAGCCTGATTTTTACGTCCTCGGCGGTTTTAATGCCCACCAACAGATTAAAATGATCCCGCATATACTGTATTATTGCGTCGGTAAATTCGTCACCGGCTACGCGCAATGACTGTGCTGTTACGACGCCACCGAGTGATATAACGGCTATTTCAGTTGTGCCTCCGCCGATATCAAGAATTAAATTACCGCTGGGTTCACGTATTGGCAAGCGCGCACCCAAGGCCGCGGCCATCGGTTCTTCAACCAGCATAACTTCACGAGCGCCGGCCGATAGCGCGGCGTCTTCAACCGCCTTGCGTTCAACCTCGGTTACATCCAGCGGTATGCCAATGACCACCCGGGGACGCGGAGCAATGGCCGCGCTTTCTTTATGCACGCGATCAATAAAATACTTCAGCATTTTTTCCGTCACTTCAAAATCCGAAATTACACCACCTACTAATGGACGGGTGGCCACAATATGCGGCGGCGTTTTACCTAACATTTTCCTAGCCTCCTCACCCACTGCTAATATTTGATCAGTACGGGTGTTAACAGATACGATTGACGGCTCGTTTATGATGATACCTTTATCTTTCACATACACCAAAGTATTGGCGGTACCCAAATCAATACCCATGTCGCGAGAAAAAGTACCAAAAAAATTCCTAAACATATGACTTTAGTGTAACCTTTTTTTTAAAACTGTCTAGAGGGGCAGGCTTAAATTACCGAACAATTATTTTATTCAGTGCCGCCGGTAAGCTAACCAATTCACTTTTCCCATCCCCGCGCGCTTTTATCTCAACCTGGCTGCCGGTTTTTTCGCTGACAACTATCCTCCAGGGTACGCCAATTAAATCGGCGTCCTTAAATTTTATACCAGCAGTTTCAACCCTATCGTCATAAAGAACTTCCCCAAGCTCCTTGGTTAATTTTTTGTAGACCTCCTGAGCGGACTTGCTTACTTTATCACTTTCACCCACCGCTATTAGGTGAACGGGGAAAGGCGCAACTTCATGTGGCCATAAAATACCGTCATCATCATGACTCACTTCCACTATCGAACCCATCACCCGCCCGGGCCCAATACCGTACGAAGCCATAATAACTAATTTGCTGTTACCTGACTCATCGGTATACTTTAGACCAAAAGCTTCAGAAAACTTTGTCCCGAGTTTAAATATATTTCCCACTTCAATGGCTCTACCATCTTTAACTTTGTGATCACATTCTGGGCAATTTTGGCCAACCTTAACCTGAGCTACTTCCTTATTTTGCGCCCAATTACAAAAATCACAATAAATAATATTATCTTCGCCGGCCGGTGTTAACACTTGAAACTCATGGCTAAATTGTTTGGTAAAAGCCCCACCCGACGCCTCCACTATCAAGGTCTTTAAGCCGCAACGCGTAAAAATCTTGGTATAGGCTTGCTTTACAATGTCATAGTAATCATCTAAATCACTCTCGGTGGCATGAAAACTGTATAAATCCTTCATCAAAAATTCCCGCGTACGCAAAATACCCGACTTAGCCCTAGGCTCGTTTCTGAACTTGGTCTGAATTTGGTAAACATACCTCGGCAGGTCGCGATACGATGATATAAAACGACTGGCTATTTTGCTAATAGCTTCTTCGTGAGTCCACGCCAACCCAACTGCCTGACCAGACGCTTCCTGAAATTTATACATTATCTCTTCCGATGTCACCCACCGCTTAGTCGTCTCCCATAAGTCCCTGGGCTGTAATGACGTCATTATTAATTCCTGGGCGCCAATCGCATTCATCTCCTGCCTAATGATATTTTCTATATTATTTAACACCCTAAACCCCAGCGGCAAGTAACTATAAGCCCCCGACATTTGTTTGTCAATAAATCCCGCTTTGGTTAAAAGTCGAGCATTAACCGAGGGGTCGTCGTGGGAAATTGTTTTGCTGGTTTTAGTAAATAATTTTGATTGCAGCATAAAACTATTTTAGCTTATAACCAGCTAGCTAGCAAATTTGATTACGATAATAACACGCCGCCATCAACCACCAATTGCGTCCCGGTTATGTAGGAAGACAGGTCTGATGCTAAAAATAATACTACCCGGCCAATGTCATCTGGCTCGCCCATACGACCCATGGGTATTTTCGCCAAGAACGCCGCCAATACCTTTTCCATATCGGCGCCAGCCGGCACAGCTTTGGATTGTAGTTTCTGCACGCCCGGGGTAGTAATACCACCAGGCGCTATAGCGTTAACCCAAATCTTATGCGGCGCTAACTCTAACGCGATATTTTTGGTAAAACCCCATAAGCCATGTTTAGACGCGTCATAATGCGCTAAGCCCACCATAGATGGATGCAGGGCGTCTATAGAAGTTATGTTAATAATTCTTCCGCCGCGGCCCTGCTTTATCATTACCTCGGCAACTTTTTTGGTGCACAAATAAGCCCCGCGCAAATTTACCGCAATGACTTTATCAAAATCTTTGGTGGGCATTTTCATGACTGGTTCATTTGGATAAATACCAGCGTTATTTACAAGTATGTCTATGCCCCCAAACTTTTTCACAGCTTCCGCAACTAAATTATCTACTTGCTCGTCTGAAGACACATCAACTGCCACCCCTAGAGCCGAAGCGCCAAACTTTAGAGCAGCTTCTTGGGCAGCTTTAGCATCAAGGTCGGCTATAACCACATTGGCCCCGGCTTCAACTAATCGAGATACTATGCCGAACCCAATACCCATCGCCCCGCCAGTGACGATAGCAATTTTGTTTTTGAGATTAATTAATTGCGATATTGATGGCTTAGACATATAATTAGTGATAATTAATTAGTAGAATATTCAATTTTCCCAAATTGTACCCTTTCGCACGAATCGGTTCAATCTAAATTATCAATCGGATACCAATTTAAGCAGATATCGCTCGTGGCTGGATAAATCAGCCGCGAGCGAGTATAGGGCATCGTATTGCTTTTGCTCCCTATCCAAAAATCCGGCCTGTCGCAGCACAATTAAGTGTTTAGAAGTTGACTTCAAAGACAGTTTAATACGATTAGCAATGTCGCTCACCGACATTCCCCCTTGGGTTGTCAGTAATTTGATAATCTCCAACCTCTTACGGGTGGCCAGTGATTTGAAAATCTTTTCTAAGTATTTAATCGTCATATATATAATATCATTATACCAC
>DOPF01000074.1:17234-17497 GCA_003512705.1 Patescibacteria group bacterium | reverse complement strand
CCTAACACAATTCCTTGGGTGGGAATATTTACCGGCGCCGGCGCGCCGCGTGACTGCAGCCATCTAATATTAGGAGTTTCGGTCAAGGCTAAAGGAAAGTGATAAAGACTTGCTAACTCTTCGGAATTAAGCACTAGTTTGTGTGATGTCTCCAAGCGACGGTGAATAAACCCGTGCAAGAATTTGTCCAGCGACATGGGTTTATATGCCTCAAACCGATTGCCATATTCGTAAATGCTGAATTGGGCAAAAGAATTAGCCAC
>DOPF01000074.1:4111-17205 GCA_003512705.1 Patescibacteria group bacterium | reverse complement strand
CCAAAAATCTCGCCCATTACTCTCATAGTTTTGGCTAGCGATCCGCCTTTGCCGGCTTGGGCTAAAGATTTTCCTTGCTGCATACTAGAAGCGATTCTAACACCCTCGCGCCGCCACGACTTTNNTCGCTCAAATACCGTTGCGCGTCGAGCTCAGTAGGGGCCGAAGCCACCAGACGAATAGTAACGTCTAACCCGGCTTTGGAGGCCTTTTGCTCCAAACCCTTTACTAATTCTTGTTCCAGGGGTGATAAATGGTGAGGTTCGGGTGTCTTATTTTTATCGTCCTTTTTCTTAGCGGAAAAAGACGNNGAGCCACAATTTGAATAGCCGCGCCCGCCTCGGGTTTAACTTTGCTTAAAGCATTGGTTATAGAATTCAAAGAATCGGCTTCCAACTGTAAGTAGGTCTTAATCGGAAAAGCCGACGACCGGGCAAACTTTAAATAAAAACCCTTAGTTACTCCGTGAGGTAAAAATATATTGTAGTCAGCTATTTCAACTATGCTGGCGTGAGGATAATGCGACAATATTTGCTGTTCCAAAAATGTCCTTAAATTCGGCGGCACTGCCACATAAAAAGAAATGACACCGGCTTGTACCACGATTTCTAATGACACCTGATCACTACGTCCCGAAAACCAATTGGCCATTCCCGACTGCGGTTTTAACCCGCCCAAGGCCGACCACAAAACTTCAGCCACACCAATTTGCTCAACGATATGCTGTTTGGTATTTTGCGAAGGCTCATCGGGCTTAACTTCCTTAGGCACGGTAACTAACAACACCTGCATACCTAAACTGGTTTTTAATTCATTCACTCGCCGCGATAAGGTTCGCCAAACTAAAAAAGCTATCAACACCGCTACGACTAACAACGTCCCTAGGCTTAGGGTGGTTAAGTTGGGAGTGTTGCCGCCAGTTATTGATAAACCAAATAAAAGTAATCCCACAAAATTACTGCTTTAATTTAATAATTTTTTCGGCCTTAATTTTTGCTTCTTGTTCCGCAAAGTACCTACTAACTCCCGGCAACATTTTTAGCCAATCCAAAATTAGTTGAATAATTTCTTTAACTTTAATTTTGGCGCTAGTTAATAATTCACCAATTTTTCGCGCGACTTGTTCGCCGCGAACTTTAAAGGCTTGCCGCTCGACCGGCTGTAATTCTAAATACAATTTTTGCAGTCCTTCTTCCAAAATACTCTCCACCTCTTTTGGTATCGTCGCGGCAGCTTGTTTGGGCGCCCCAGGCTCTGGTAAATCTACTAAAGGTGGTGTGGTGGTGCCTTGAGGTTCTTGTAAAATTTCCTTAACTGCCGAGGGCAATTCGGGCACCGACTCTTTTGGCCGCTCCAATTCACGTCCCCCCGGCTCAACCTCGCGCCCTTTAAATTCTCGTCTAATATCTGCCATAATATAGCTAATTATAACATTTTTCGCCGCAAAAAGAAAGACTAATAACAAAAATAATGGTATAATTGCGGGGTGGATAACTTTTTTACTGAAATTAGTCTTTTAATAATCGTTGCCACTGCTCTAGGTATAATTGCCCGCTGGCTTAAACAGCCTTCTATTCTAGCCTATGTTCTGGCGGGCGTGATTTTGGGTCCGCACTGGCTCGGCATAATTAAACAACCCGAATTTATTGCCACACTATCTAGTTTTGGTATTGCTTTGCTATTGTTTTTGGTTGGGCTGGAACTTAATTTAGTTAAATTAAAAGCTATTGGTAAGCCGTCACTGTATTTGGGTATTGGTCAGGTCTTGTTTACTTCGATTATTGGCTACATAATTATCAGATTATTTGGCGCTAATGCCATTGCCGCCTTATATATTGCGGTGGCACTGACTTTTTCTAGCACCATTATCATAGTCAAACTATTGTCGGAACAGCGATCCTTGGATTCGCTGCACGGCCGTTTGGCGGTTGGTATGTTGCTGGTGCAAGACTTTTTAGCTATCTTGGCGCTTATTATTTTAGCCGGATTTAATCAAGCTAACGGCGCCGCCTTAACGTCAGCCATACTTTTAACTATTTTTAAAGGGACGGTTATTGTAGTTATTGCTTATGCGGCCAGCCGCTGGATTTTACCGGCGCTGTTCAGCCGACTAGCACGCCAGGATGAGTTACTGCTTTTGGCTTCTGTATCTTGGGCGTTTTTGTTTTCTATATTCGCCAGTCGTATTGGGTTATCTTTGGAAATCGGCGCCTTCTTAGCCGGGTTATCTTTAGCGCCATTGCCTTACAATTTAGAAATTAGTGGCAAGATAAAGGGCTTGCGGGATTTTTTTATAACGATTTTTTTCATTGTTCTCGGCAGTCAGCTGGTATTTAGCGCCATTGGCGGTCATTATGCCGCCTTGGTAATTTTGTCTTTGTTTGTACTAATCGGTAATCCTTTGATAGTTATGTTAATCTTGAGGCGAATGGGTTACCGTAAACGCACCAGTTTTTTGGTTGGTTTAACAGTGGCGCAGATTAGTGAATTCTCTTTAATTTTAATGGCCTTGGGTTTTCGCTTAGGGCACGTATCCGCGACGGATGTTTCGTTGGTGACGCTTATCGGTGTAATAACCATTACCATATCAACTTACTTTATTACCCATGGCGAAAGGTTGTACCGCTGGCTGTCGCCATTGTTGAGTGTGTTTGAACTGCCGTCAAAAATTGAATTAACTGAAGCCAAAGGCTTAACTAATCATGTGGTGGTTTTTGGCTATCACCGTTTGGGTGAGCATATTGTGGCAGCTCTGCAAAAAATAGGAAAATCAGTAGTGGTGGTGGATTTTAACCCCGTGGCCATCAAATATCTGGAAAGCCAAGGCATACCTTGTCTTTATGGTGATATGAACGATCTTGAGATTATTGAGAAAACTAAGATTAATAAGGCCTCGCTAGTAATTTCCACCAACTCGCATATATTTGATAACTTGCGCCTAATGCAAAATCTAAAAATCAGGGGGATTAAAGTGCCGACTTATGTAACAGCTGATACTTGGCATGACGCGCGAGATTTGTACGCCGCCGGCGCCAGCTACGTCATATTCCCCCACTACTTGGCCGGCGTGCAATTTGGTAATCAACTACGTGAGATGTTAATGGACCCCAATAGATTATTGGTTGATAAAACAAAACATTTGACTGAACTAGAACACCGCTACGCTAGGACTTAGATTATCTAGATAAAAAAAGCCAATCGGAGTTCCGACTGGCTCGTCTGTCAATGAAATTAGCATTTAGCTGGGGTCAGCAACGAGATTACCAAAACGTTCATATCTTGACCATGGACCAGGCTTTAATTCATATTGTTCCCACAGGGCACGCGTGAAAAACTTGATAATCAGCCTAGCCACAAACCTGCTGGTAAAATACCAGCCCACACAAGCCATAACGGATATTATGAAGAAAAACAATCCTACCCAGCCGTGTGGAATGATTACACCGGTAAAATGTCGGAGCTGAAACACAAGCTGAAAACCTATAAAGGCTAACGCAATCGACATTACGTATGCGGCGTGGTTCATTGCCCCAATCACTTTCTCTCTAGGCGGATTATGACCGAGGCCATCCTTTACGATCCGCTCGTAGCGGGCAATTTCCCGTATACGTAGGCAAGCGTAAATGGCCGAGCCGCAAGATAATGCCAAAACTATTATTACGAGCACCACACCATCCCATGTATTTAAAAGCGACATACAACCTCCATGTTATTAAAGGACTGATGATTAGTTTGGTTTTAATTTAACTTAATTTTACATCGCAGGAGATGCCTGTCAATATCCCCTTCGCACGACTAAAACCAACTCTGATTTGGTGTACTACTGTACTAGTACAGTAGTACAGATACGGTAAACCACTGGCTTGTGGTTAAGTGCGACAAAAAAATGCCGATCATGGCTGATCGGCTGGCGATTTGAGTTTTCGCCGAGAGTAGATAAGGAGTGAGGTGGTAATGATTATGAGCGCGCCGAGGGCGGCGACCAGCGACCAGAAATTCGCCGAGAAAATATTTACCTCCCCAACTACTGTTTTCCATGCCAGTGCACCCGCGGCGGTTATTTCAATTACTAGGTGACTGACATATTTTTGCCACAAAAACTGATGCATGTCAGTCTCCGTTGGTTGTTGTGAATTCAAATAATGTTAGCTTAAAGTGGCTTTTTTGTCAAACTGCCCTGGCAGCGGTAAAATGAATTCATGGCAAGTCTAAGGCTATATAACACATGGTCGCGCACCAAAGAGGAATTTAAACCCCAGCACCCTTCCAAACTCTGGTTTCAAAAACCCAGTGTGTCTTTATATACCTGCGGCCCAACTGTTTACGACTACCCACATCTTGGTAATCTACGTACTTATTTATTTGAGGATATTTTAAAAAGGACATTACTAGCCAACGGTTACGATGTCAAACACGTAATGAATATAACCGACGTTGGTCATTTAACGTCTGATGCGGATGAGGGTGAAGATAAAATGGAAAAAGGCGCCCGCGCCGCCGGCAAAAGCGTAACTGACCTGGCGCTGTTTTACACTAAAATTTTTAAGGATAATTTAAAGGAATTAAATATTCTAAAACCCGATAAATGGACCCCGGCAACCAAGTATATCAAGGAACAAATTGAACTGATAAAGCGCTTAGTAACTAAAGGGTATACTTACGAAACTAACCAGGCAATATATTTTAATGTCAAAAAATTCCCCAACTATACTAAACTGTCTGGCCAACCATTGGACGATAAAACCGTCGGCGCGCGTCAAGAAGTAGTGGTGGATAAACAAAAAAAACATCCAGCTGACTTTGCCTTGTGGTTTAAATTAACTGGCAAGTTCAAAAACCACGTATTACATTGGCCGGCACCCTGGGGCGATGGTTTTCCCGGTTGGCACTTAGAATGNNACGGTCGATAAAGGGCGCATGGGCAAATCTGAAGGTAACTCGTTAACTTTGAACACACTTAAGGAAAGGGGCTTTGCGCCGTTAGCGTACAGGTACTTAATATTGGGCACCCATTACCGTACTCCCCTGACTTTTTCCTGGGAGTCGGCGGCGGCGGCGCAAGAAGGGCTAAATAATTTTTTTGATAAATTTACAGCCTTACACAAACCGTTAGTGCCCATACCTATTAAAATGGGCAAGGACTCACCGGAAATGGAAAGTTTACGAAATAATTTTTTGACGGCAATTAATGATGACCTCAACGCGCCTAAGGCCTTAGCCGTTGCCTGGGATGTTTTAAAATCTAATTTAGATGACACTGATAAAAGAAATTTATTGTTGGAGTGTGATAAAATTTTGGGCCTGCGGCTTGATGACCTTAAACCAGTCAGTATACCGACCAAGGTAACGGATTTAGTGAAAGCTCGTGAAATGGCGCGACAAAGTAAAAATTGGATAAAGTCCGACGAAATTCGACAGGAAATTGAACAACTGGGTTTTAAAGTAGAAGATACCGATTCCGGCCCAGTAGTGAAACCTAAACGCTAATCCAAATACTGATGCCTATTACCCAGCGGTATTCTTTTGTATGACTGCTTGTACTATTATGCTAGCACAGTAGCACAGGTAATGGATAAAAAAAGCGCCTTACCTCCGCTGAATGCAGAGCAAGGACGCTTAACGCAACTTTAAAATGTAATTCAATAAATGACCCCGCTCGGCGTATTTTATTTTCGTCGGGTTGCCGAAGTACATTGTGTTATTTACGTCACCGCCGTATTCGGCCAGTTGGCGCGGTAAATCACTATTTGGCCGAATCGTCTTGGATAATGAAGGCGGGCATGAAACATCAAGCGCGCAAACAAGCCTTATTATTTTCCGGGCTTGCTCGAGTTTGTGCTCAATGCTCACGTGAATTCGCCACAGTACAACTAGAACTAATACTATGAAAGCAAATATGATAACACCCACCATAGCTTCACCTTTTGTTTAAAGAACAATAACTCGGTAAATTATCACACTATTCTAACCTTGTCAATATCAGTATACCCTGCTAGACTTTCACCTGTCTATGGAAAATTTTTGGTCCAATTTACCAAAGCCAATCTTAGCCCTAGCGCCAATGGCCGGGGT
This sequence comes from Patescibacteria group bacterium, assembly GCA_003512705.1. Lineage (GTDB taxonomy): Bacteria > Patescibacteriota > Patescibacteriia > Veblenbacterales > UBA10138 > UBA10001. Next base: position 11,133 of record DOPF01000074.1, on the reverse strand, counting down.
CACCGACACGGCTTTTAGACAAATGTGCAAGCGCTTTGGCGCCGATGTTATTTACACCGAATTTGCTTCGGCTAATGCGCTGGTGTATGATAATAAAAAAACTCGCGAGCTTATAGCCTACGCCCCCGAAGAACAACCGGTAGTCTGCCAGATATTTGGCAACGACCCAGAAATGTTTTTTAAATCAGTAAAAATTTTAGAAACTATGGGGTTTACTGGTGTGGATATAAATTTCGGCTGCCCAGCTTATAAAGTCGTAAAACATGGCGGCGGAGTAAGTTTGATGAAAAATCCTAAATTATGCGCTGAAATCGTACAAGCCGCCTGCGCGGGGTCCGGGCTACCGGTATCAATAAAAATTCGCGCCAGTATTAAAGCTGGCCAAGACACTAAAGATAAAATAGAAGGCGATAACGAGTTGGGTAAATATGAATGCGCAGTTGATGTGGTTACGGCGCTTGATTTGGTAAATGCCATTAGACACTTACCCGCGCAGGCGATTATGATTCACGCCCGATCATTTGAACAACCGTTTGATGGTGAGCCTAACGTAGACATAATTTCCCAAGTTCGAACCATCTGGCCGCGCATTCTGCTGGCTAATGGCGGCATATACTCACCAGAAAAAGCCAAAGAAATTTTGGAGCAGACCAAAGCGGATGGTGTAGGTATTGCGCGCGGGGCTTGGGGCCGACCTTGGATATTCCAACAAATAAAAGATTATTTAGCTTCGGGGCAATATCAACATCTAGATTGGGAAGAAATCAAAAACACCATGCTTAAACACGCCTCACTGGCCTTAACCAGTAAAGGCACGCATGGGCTGTTGGATTTGCGCAAGCACTTGGCTTGGTATGTAAAAGGTATGCCGGGGGCGGCCGAGACGAGGGCTAAATTGGTGCACGTCAATACGGTAGCCGACGTGGTGAAAATTTTATCCTAATCTTCAAGATTTTCAAGCGAAAATTGGCCTTGGGGAAAAGTATGCGATCGCNNATTGGATACTTTTTTACAACCAACTTTAAGAAAATAATCCACCCTCAATTGTCTCCCCTTTTTCCACCCCCAAGGCTTTCATTAATTCCCGGTCTTTTTTGTTCAGACGTCCGGGTATCCTTATATTTACCTTAACCAATAGATCGCCACGCTTGCTGGAGCGTAGGTGCGGAACCCCTCGGCCAGCAATTTTAAACACTGTCCCGCTTTGGGTACCCGAGGGTATTTTAAGGCTGACGTCGCCATCTAATGTTTTAAGCTCAACCTTGCCCCCCAGCGCCGCTAAGGGCAAGCTGATTTCCTTTTCTGTTAATAAATTATAACCGGATCGGTTAAAAAACTTATGCGGACGGACAGTAATATAAAGCAGTAAATCGCCAGCGCCCGCTCCGCGGTCGCCAACCTGCCCCTCGCCTGAAATTCTAATTAACTGCCCGCTATTTATACCCGCTGGAATTTTTACTTCTAAATTCTTAACTCCCCTTTCTTTACCCTGGCCCGAACAGCGTGAACAAAGTTTGTCGGGCGCGCTGCCAGTGCCGGCACACATATTACAAACCGTGGTGGTTTGCATAGCGCCCAAAAAGGTTCTTTGCACTTGCCTTACTTGGCCCGAACCGTGGCAAGTAGAGCAAGTAACCACTTTACTGCCCGGCTCGGCGCCGCCGCCGGAACATTTGGAACAAACGATTTCTTTTTCTAACCTTAGATTTTTTACCACTCCAAAAACCGCCTCGGCAAAATCCACCGCTAGCTCCACTTGCAAATCGGCCCCGCGTCTTGGGCCACGCGATCGATTACCACCGCCAAAACCAAAAATGTCCCCTAACCCGCCAAATATGTCGCCCAGGTCTTCAAAATCTACATTACCTTGGAAGCCCCCAAATCCACCGGCTCGCTGCCAATCACTCCAATTAAAACCACCGGCCCCACCCGCCGATTCAAAGGCGGTGCCGAATTGATCATATTGTTTACGTTTATCGGGGTTAGATAAAACTTGATAAGCCTCATTGATTTCTTTAAACTTGGCGTCGGTGCCGCCCTTTTTATCGGGGTGATGTTCGTGCGCTAATTTTCTAAAGGCTTTTTTTATTTCGTCAGTGGTAGCGGTTTTACTAACTCCTAAAACTTGATAATAATCTTTACTCATAAATTATAAAGGCACAGTTCATTGAATTTATGTCCTGCGCCTTTTTGAAACTTGATAAGGTCCACGGGGATTATAAATTGTCTGCGTATCCCTCCATAATATCCCTTGCCTCTTCGCGACGCTCGGCCTCGGCCTTCGCCTTGGCGTCATCCGGTTTTGGGGCCGGAGCTTTGGAATCGGTAGATTCCTTTTGGGAATCGCGTTGTTTGGTGGTAGATGGGCGTGGAAGCTCGGCCATAATAGACCTCGTAAGTTTGATTATTGACCATGATGAATTAACGTACGCTTTGCGGTCAGTGTATAAGACGCTGGTTAAATTGTCAAAAAAATACGCAAAATTTAAGGTAACCAGTGTGAAACGGGTTACCTTAATAAGAAAAGCCCACCGCGGAATTATAAACGAACTATCTGAGTTATTATTAGCGGCGGCCCCGGCTCTCGTACCCCATATATGTTAATGGGCAACATACCCAGAACCTCAATCACCGGCGGGTGAAGGCTGAAACTTATTTCCTCCGCATTACCACCATTGCGTCGAAAAATTAGTTTCACCTCAATTTGGAGAGGATGCGGATTTACAATCTCTAAAATTGATGGGTTTTCAAACGCATTCAGCGTTAACTCAAATCGAGTGCCTGGTAGCTCCGTTCGGACATAAATTCGCTGTATTAAAGTACCCTGTTTTCCGTTGGCCACGGCATCACCTATAGGTTTGTTTTCACGAGTAAATTTATTACTACCTATGGTAACGCAGGGTTATTAAGTTGTCAAGCTAACAAGTTGCCCGCGCCACAAGCACGGGGTTGATAAATTATCTCGAGACGGACACAATAGGCGTCCCCGCCCGCCGAAGTTCCGGCCAATGCCGAAACGCAGGTGGGTCAAATTCACTAGGTACTCTAGTGCCACGCACCAGAGATGGTATTTTATTTAAAACATGCCCTAATGTTTGTCTCGCACGCCGAAGTCGCGCTTAAAAACGCGACGGAGGTGTGTCAAATGTATCTACTCGGTCTTAAAACCGACTTCCGGCACAGGTGACGGGCCTTCGTCTATCTTGCTGAATTGGGCCTCATAGCGGCCTACATTGTCCAACAGGGCCTTAGCCAGCCTCTTGGCATGCGCTGGCGATAGGTATACGCGGGCATTAACAATGCCTTGTGGGGGCATAACGTTGGCAAAATCCAGCACAAACTCCTCTTTAGTGTGAGCAATTTGTACTAGATTGGCATACACTCCTTTTAACACTTCGTCAGGAATTTTCACTTGTATTTGTTGTGGTTGATTCGCCATATACTTTAAATTATGAATTAAGAATAAAGAATAATGAATTATGAATCGAGAATTAAGACCATTTAATTTTCTACTACTTTCCTATTTAGGCAAGTAGGAAAGTGATAGGTTAAGGATCAAAAGCGTGCCAGGAGCGGGGTTGTTAGGGGGTTGAGCCGTAAGCGAGAAGCCAACTGCTTGGCTTCGAGCTGGCGAAACGGGCGAGGCTATCCGCCTAAGGCGGAGACACGCCCCGGAGGAGGTAGGCTTCCCCGTAGAAGTCTCACTTCGTTCGACTCTACGGGGCACGGCGCAACTCCGAGTCCTCCACCTCTAACAAAAAAATTACTTCTTAACATCCTCCACTTCACCCTCAACGGGGCTAGATTTATTATCACCAGACGTTTGCCCAGCAGTTGACTGTTGTGTGTTGGGGGTTGTTTGCTGGCCCTGCTTATACATCGCCTCTCCTATTTTCATAGCGGCTTGCTGTAAATCATCCATAGATTTCTTTATAGCTTCAGTATCTTCGCCGTCTTTAACTTTCTTAACTTCTTCTAACTTTTCCTCCACAGTTTTCTTAACATCAGCCGGCACTTTTTCGCCCTGCTCTTTTATCATTTTTTCAGTTTGATACACCACGCTGTCGGCTTGGTTTTTCATATCAATCAATTCGCGCTTCTTTTTGTCTTCAGTGGCGTGCTGTTCGGCTTCTTTTTTCATTTTTTCCACTTCATCTTTAGATAAACCAGATGACGCGGTTATAGTTATATGCTGCGCCTTGCTGGTGGCTTTATCAACTGCCTTAACATTCAAAATACCATTGGCGTCAATATCAAACGTAACTTCAATTTGCGGCATACCCCGCGGCGCTGGCGGAATACCATCCAGAATAAACCGACCTAAAGTTTTGTTATCACGAGCAAATTCTCTTTCCCCTTGCAGTACGTGAATTTCTACCGATGTTTGTGAATCAGCCGCGGTTGAGAAAATTTGTGATTTAGAAGTAGGAATAGTAGTATTGCGATCAATTAATTTAGTAGCCACGCCGCCTAAGGTTTCCAGACCAAGCGATAGCGGGGTAACATCTAACAGCAACACATCGCGCACCTCGCCCTGCAAAACGCCGGCTTGTACAGCTGCGCCTACCGCCACAACTTCATCGGGATTTACCGACACATTGGGCTTTTTACCAAAGAATTTTTCTACGGTTTGCAGTACTAGCGGCATTCTAGTCATACCACCAACCATTAACACCTCATTGATATCTTTGGTGGACATTTTAGCGTCGGCCAAAGCCTTTTTAACTGGTTCTAATGTTTTTTCTACTAAATCACCCACAATTTCTTCTAACTTAGCCCGCGTTAACTTAATCATCATATGCTTAGGGCCCGAAGCGTCTGAGGTGATAAACGGCTGGTTGATTTCGGTTTCCGAGGTGGTTGATAATTCAATCTTGGCTTTCTCGGCCCCTTCTTTAATGCGCTGAACCGCCAATGGATCTTTGGCCAAATCAATACCTTGATCTTTTTTAAATTCATCAATGACCCATTGAATTAACCGCTGATCAAAATCATCACCGCCCAAGTGCGTGTCACCGTTGGTGGATTTTACCTCAACCGTGTCGGCTGAAACTTCCAAAATAGAAATATCAAAAGTGCCGCCGCCTAGATCGTAAACGGCGATTTTCTGATCTTTCTTTTTATCAAAACCATAAGCCAAGGCCGCGGCCGTCGGTTCGTTAATAATACGTTTTACTTTTAGCCCGGCGATTTCCCCGGCGTCCTTAGTCGCCTGCCTTTGCGAATCGTCAAAATACGCCGGCACGGTAATAACCGCTTCGGTAATTGGTTCACCCAAACGTTCCTCGGCGTCGGCCTTTAACTTTTGCAATACCATAGCCGAAATTTCCGGTGGACTGTAATCCTTGCCGCCCATTTCTATTTTCACGCCATCACCCGACTGTTTCATTTTAAACGGTAAAACTTTCAAATCGCGCTGAACTTCAGCATCGCCCCAGCGGCGGCCGATAAGCCGTTTGATAGAAGACAAGGTATTAGTTGGATTGGTGACAGATTGTCGCTTAGCTAACAAACCCACCAGCCGCTCTCCGGTTTTGGTAACGGCCACCATTGATGGCGTGGTGCGAGCCCCTTCTTTATTTTCCAACACCTTGGGCTCGCCACCCTCAATAACCGCCATGCACGAATTAGTGGTTCCCAAATCTATTCCGAGTATTTTAGACATATATTTTTTGGTCCTTGATTATAATTATTAAATACCTGTCTCGCCCCGTAGAATACCGCCCCAGGCGGGCTTTCTTCGGGGTTCCTAAATCGATTCCTAATATTTTTGGCATATTTGCATAAATTTAATAGTTATTAGATTATAAAATTGACTTTTGTGGTAAATAATTGTAAGATGAATTAATTTTGAAAATAAACATAACTTAGGCTGACACGAACTGACTTATTCTGGAGGGATTGCTATGGAAGTTACTGACGAAGTAAGAAAATCGCTCATTAAAATTTCCGAGGGAAAAGCTCACGTTCCGGCCTGCCAGGCCTTGGGGCTTGGACTTTTAGCGAGTGCGGCCGTAGTAGCGACCATCTTCGTGCTGCTATATACGGAAATTTCCATCAAAGTTGTTAATTACGACGGTGGTGGAACATTCTCAATCGCCTTGTTTTTAATCTTATTAAGCGGGGCGATTGGATTTCGCTGGCGCCGGAACCAAGAATATAAGCGCTTAGGCGAGGGCGCAGAAGAACTTCACGATGCCGTAAGAACACATTTATTGAAACCCATCCATCATCCAACCCAGGAGGTTAAAACATGACTACACAAACACCATCACCGGAATTTATTCCTCCAGCGAAGGACACCATTATTCGAGGCGATATTTTGACCTACAGTTGGGGTGGTATAAGTATTCTCATATATGCCGTAGTGCTGGCTGCCTTCGGCTACCTTGCTATCGTTTCCGAACCAATGGGAACACGCGTAATCGGGGGTGGAATTCTTGGATTATCTTCCCTGGCCTGCTTGATCATATCATGCCTCTTATTCAGGGAAACGATAATCAGCCGGACGGAGTTAGCGAACTATCTTAAACAGCACCCACTAAACGGTATCAGACCGGAAAGTATTAGGTTCTCTCTAACCAGCCTGGTTCCGACGATTATAATCACCTACCTCGCAATTCACGGCATATTATCGCTGACTCACCAAGACGGCCATGTGGCACTCAAAGTGGTCATCACGGTGTGTCTAGGGGTAATTCTGTTGGCCTGCGCTATGTTAATCACCAATCCAGTAGCCTCTCTGCGAGACCGAATCCTTCTTTTAAAATAACAACGTTCTTTATTTATTTTCTTAAGGTGAATCCGCCGCTGGTGAACTCACCCCAAGGCCCGTCCTTTGACTTCAACTCAAGGACGGGCGCTTTTTTAATCCTTAACCTCCACTTTAACTGTCTTGGGTTTGGCGCGCTCGGCTTTGGGAATAGTAATTTTCAGCACGCCTTTTTCATAAGTAGCCTTGGCCCGGTCGCCATCAACTGCGGCTGGTAATGCTACCGACCGGTGAAACGAGCCGGAACGGA
>DOPF01000074.1:0-3939 GCA_003512705.1 Patescibacteria group bacterium | reverse complement strand
TAAAATTCAGATCCGGGGAAGGAAATTTATTCCTCCTCGCCGTTTGGTTCACGCCCGTTATCTATGGGTTCTAGCGCCGCGCCGCACTGCGGACATCGTCCGTGGAACTCGTCAGTGTACCCACATTCAGGGCAAATGTATTCCATATGATAATTCAAAATTTAAAAATCAAAATGGAAAATTATTATTAAAATTTTAAAGTCAATTTATCCATTTTATTTGGCGATTTTAACGCGCGCTGGCTGTAAAACCTGGTCATGCAGCATAAAGCCGGTTCTTAATTCTTCTAAAATTATACCGTGCTCCTGGCCACTGCCCTCCACTTCACCGGCGGCCTCATGCAGTTTAGGATCAAATTTTTCCCCCACCACTTCCATTTCCTTAACGCCGTGATAAGCCAGCACTTGCTCTAGTTTAGATTGTATATGCCGAACGCCGTCTACCCACTCTGATGTTTTTAAATCGGCCGGTAAATGCTTAAAAGCGTGCTTAAAATAATCCACTAACGGCAATAATTCATGTAATAAATCTTTATTGGCGGCGGATAAGTATTCGGCGATTTTACGTTCGGTTTCTTTTTTTAAATTTTGATAATCCGCCCGCGCCCGCTGCCAACCAGCCAAGTACTCTTCAGCTTGGGTTTTATAATCACGCGACTCGGGGGCCACTGTATCTTTTTTAACAGATAAATTTTCTGACATAATTTAATCTACCTACATTACCTTCGTAATCCATGCGCCAGGGGCCTAAAAAACCTATGATACTTTTTTGTCCATCCGAACTAAAACCGGTTATAACGGTAGCGCATTCATTGCCAAAAGGATTTTTTTGACCAATGTGAATATTAACTTCCTCGCCCACTGATTTATATAACCCCCCCATGGCCTCATCCAAATGATCAATTATCCGGCTCATATGCTGCACCATTTGAATGGCGGCAAATTCGGGTTGGGCAAACAAATTAGCCAAGCCGGTGTAATAAACATCGTGGCTGGAAAAACCAACCATCACCGCTTGCCCGGAAAAGTCGGACATAACTTTAGCTAAATTTTTAAACAATATGTTATCATCTTTACCCGAAGCTAATTTTACTTTATCTAAAACTTTCTTTTCACCTGGTGTTGGCTCGTGGGGTTTTAAAAAATTATCCACATAAAGTTGATAAGCTTTGTCGGTGGGTACTCGGCCCGCCGAGGTGTGCGGCTGATGCAAAAAGCCTTCTTGCTCTAAAGCTGCCATTTCATTGCGAATAGTAGCCGATGATAAGCCCAGCTTTTTTTCCAAGTGCCGAGAGCCAATTGGCTCGGCCGCCCGAATATAGCTGCGCACCACCTCTACTATTAAATCTTTTTGCCTTGTTTCCAACATAATTTGGCAATTAGCACTCGCACTATGAGAGTGCTAATTTCAGTTTAAAATAAGCCTAAAATCATGTCAAGGCCGCCCGCTTGACGGTTGTCCCCGCGGTGTTAGTGTATAGATAATCGATCTTTGTCAATTAAATACCAATCAATCGGGAGAACGCTATGAAAACAGTTTGTCTGGCGGCAGCTTTACTTATGCTAAGTCAAAATGTAGTGGCCCAAAACGACACGGTTAAGGCCGAATATGGCTGGCTTCAGCCCGGACATTTCTACTTTGGGTTTGGCCATCGCGTAGCCACTACCAGTGCCATTAACCCAGTTCTGGATAAATACTATCGCGGAAAGTTTGTTTTCTGGTGGTGGAAACCAATAATATCTCGACCTAAATGGATGATTGACCTAACGGCTGCTCCGCAGCTTCTTTACGGCGGCTTTTACGAACGCAGTTTCATACTGCCCGCTTTTAACTTCCGCGGCGAACTGGCTTTTCGCTACCGGTGGGATGAATACGTGGTTCTTTATATTAGTAGTCTACATTATTCCACCCATGCGGTTGATAAATTACCCATATCAACGCCCGAGGAATTGGCTGCTTTGCAGCAAGTTGAACAAAAGGTCAATGACGTTAACGTGCTAAGGATAGGCGTAATGTGGAAACCTTTTGCGTTGGGGCCAATTCAGCAATTTTCAGGACATGTCGGAAGTCAACCGATTAAGATGAACTACTGGTTTATAGGCGGCGGTGACCTGATGTTCAAAAAAAGTTCATATGAAAAATACGACCGCCGAGCCTATTTTGAATTACAGGCCAGCTCAACTTTAGGAGGTCAACGCCTACTCTTTAAAATTGATGGTGAATTTTGGCAAACATTGCGGTACCTAGCCGAGATTCGCTGGTCCACACAATTATCCGACGACCCTATGTGGGACGGCCTACAGATATTCCTGGCATACGAAGGAGTAAATATAGGCCCGAATGAAGTGGCTATTACACCCTACAATGGGGTCAGCCGCGATTGGTTGGTACTTGGCTTTCGTATAGCCAACTAAATCCGCTTTAATCTGGCGAGGGGTGAAGGAAACTTCACCTCTTTTTTTATCCCCACACTTACCAGTAAGTGTGGGGATTTATTCGTATCGCAATGCCTCAATTGGGTTTAGGTCNNGCCGCGCGACGGGCGGGGTAAAGCCCAAAAATTAGTCCAGTCGCGGCGGAAAAGCCGACGGCTAAGATTATTGAATAAAGCGGCACGGAAAAACCCCAAGCAAACCCCAGATAACTAGCGACGAATGAGATTAAATATGAAATAATTGAACCGACAATAATTCCCGTTACGCCACCCAAGCCAGTTATCAAAACAGCTTCAACTAAAAATTGCTTTAAAATTTGTTCCCGCCGCGCGCCCACGGCTTTGCGCAACCCGATTTCAAAAGTTCGTTCCAATACCGACACATACATGATATTCATTATGCCCACTCCCCCAACAATTAAAGATATACAGGCCAAGGCTACTAATAAAATAGTAAATCCACCGATAACCGTGTTAAAAATATCCAGCACATCCTCATTGGAAGTAATAATAAAGTCATCTTTGTCGGGATCGTCTAAGGGAATATTGTGCCGAACACGCAGCAGGTAGGAAAAGTCGTCGATGGTTGAGGCTAGCTTGTCTTTATCCCGGTATTGGCTAGCCACAAACGAAACATAATCTATACCCATTAACTGTTTTTGCAAGGTTCTGATGGGCACATACACATACACATCGTAATCAAAAAACAACATACCGCCACGAGGTTCCATAACACCGATGACTTTAAAATTTTGCTGCCTTAATTTTATATATTGTCCAATCGGATTACTGTTGCCAAATAAATCGGCGGCTGCTTTACTGCCCAAAACCACCACCCGCGCTAGCGACAAATCCTCTTCGTCGGTAAAAAAGCGTCCTTGCCCCACTTTAGCTGTATCAATATCCAAGACCGTGGCGGTAGAACCAAAAATATTAACAGTTTTCCTGGTGCCCGGTCCAGTGGCCACCTCTTGTCCAATTTGACCAGCATAATTAGAAACAATGTTCGGGTGCGTTCGCATCGCCATCATATCATCTAAGGTTAGGGTTGTGACTACGGCCCCAAACCCGCGCGCCATTACCTCATCGGCCTGGCTGGTGGCCGGAAGCCGGGTTTCTACCTGCAATAAATTTGCACCAAAAGATTCAAACTGACTCACCAAAAACCCCTTAAGCCCTTGACCGGCGGAAATAACTATAATCACCGCGGCAATACCAATAACAATCCCCAGGCCCGTAAGCAGCGAACGCACCAAGTGGCGCCGAAAATGGTGAATGGAATAGATAAAGTAATTACGCCAAGTCATATTATTCGTACCTTAAGGTAACCACTGGGTCTAGTGAGGCCGCCCGACGGGCGGGCCTGCCCGCCAATCGCCGTCGCTCAAGGCGCTGGCAGACGGGCCTGCCCGCCAAAGCTAAGCTGATACTTATCTCAACTAATACTAGTCTATTCATAACGCAATGTGTCTACTGGATTAAGTTTAGCGGCGCGGCTGGCGGGG
>DOPF01000062.1 GCA_003512705.1 Patescibacteria group bacterium | reverse complement strand
TTCTGTTGCACTTGTCCTGCATCCCGAATAAATCGGGACTCGGCTGCTGTTAGCAGTTACCCCTCCCATACGGGAGCGTAATGGTGTTCGGACTTTCCTGTCCGATGTTCATCGGACTGATCACAAAGAACTTTCTAAGTAATGATATTATACATCAAATACTCGTCTTGTCAATATGTGCTTGACTAATATATGCACATCTTATAAAGTTTACTCGCACATTCACAATCATGTTGAGACAACTCAACCGCTGCCTGAGCGATTCAGGTAAAGAAACATAAGGAGATAACGTCATGGCTAAAACCCGTGATAACGTCCCCGCAACAGAAATTACGCCGGCCTGGGCAGAGTTCAGCGGCAAAGTCAATCTTAATCTATGGCCCGCATTGAAGGGCCGATTGTCCGCGGACGATCAAGCTAAGTTTGCAAACGATCGCGGCGCAATCATTAAGGCTCTACGCAGCGGCTTCACCACAACTGCAGCCGAGACATCGCAGGGGGTAACTACAAGCAACACCCTTTTTGGAAAGTTAACGGTGGAATCTGTCCCACAGCCATACCCTAATGGTTTCAGGTTTCGCTCAATAGAGGAACAACTAATAAGGCTGGCGCCTTTTTTTCCAGGATTAAATGCAAGTAAAATTGCATTATTAGACCTACCCCCTTTGCCAACACAGGCTGAGGCCTATATGGTTTTTCCTCTATACATAAGGCTGGTAGCCTTCGGCAGTTTCAGTGATTATACATATGGCCGTGCGTTGCGGATGATGATTAAAAAAAATCGGCTGGCATTGCGGCCGTCCTGTAAGGGCTTTGTAAGATATCATATATCCGGCCACTACCTCCAGATTAGTAAAAGGACAAATGAAGCGTTAAGATGCTCGACATCTGCTGATTACGACTATATAGTTTGTCCGGTGCAAGTAAGCAAACGACATCTCGGCTCGTTGCCTAATAAGGCTTTAGTAGATCTGTTGCCCAATGAATTTTGTCTGGGTCCATTGGAAATTCGGTGCCTGCTAATTAGCCACCCGGAACTAGCTGATATGGGTACTTACCAATGTTTGGGGGTGCATTATAGACGCGATCTAGTTTACCCATATAACAGGGTGATGACACTAGTTGGTAGTCTATTAGGGTCGCGTCATGAGGATGTGGAATATCACGACGGAAATCTGTACACACCAACAGGCTTCATCATTTAATATCTCCAAATTAACAATAGCCGCCTCTTCGGAGACGGCTATTTTATATGCAAAATTACCTAACCAAAACCACGGGCGTCAGCCCGTGGATAGCGAGCATATCCGAAACGCAGTTGGGGACAACTTCAGTTGAATCGCGAAGATACCACGGCCGTAAGGCCGTGGAGTTTCATTTTTAAAATGAAAAAAACACCCATACCCCTGTACTATTGTACTAGTACAGTAGTGCAGGTACTGAATAGTTAAGAATGCCGATTAAGAACCTGATTAAGTAGCCAGTCCGCGCGCTTATTTTGCCCGCGCAAAACGTGTTTATATTCAACTTTTTTAAAACTCTGGGCCAGATTCCAAACTTTTACAAAAAGTGTTCCCAAATTCTTATCCTTGACTCGATATTCCTGATTTAATTGTTTAACCACCAACTCACTATCTAGAAAACAAGTAACCTCAGCGGCTTTAAGTTTCTTGGCTTCTTCCAAACCAGCGATGAGACCAAGATATTCAGCTTCGTTATTGGTTTTGACGCCAAGAAATTTTGAGCCCTGTTGAATTACCTTCCCGCTAGCATCTTCAATTGCAAATCCATAAGCCGCCGGGCCAGGGTTTCCGCGCGCCCCCCCATCGGTTCTAAGTATTACTTTTTTAATCATATTAATATTATATCAGTAACTAATAGTGTTTTTATAAATCGGACAATACTTTGATACTGGGAAGTATGGAAGTATTGTCATAAATGTAAAAAATGTGCGACTTAAGTAGATTTTTTAAAATCGATAATTTTTAATTGTAATTCGCGGTTGCCGTTCCACTCGTTTACACCTACATCGTAGGCTATATCTATTTTATCACCTATTTTTAATTCTGTACCTTTCTTATCGGCATTAAACATTATAAATTTTTTGCTAGTATCGCCCTGCTGTAAAATTAATCTCTGGTGCTGGCTATTAGAGCCCACTGTTTGAATCTCGCCCACTTCAACGTCTTCGGTCACAAAAATTGTTGATGGATTGGCCTGCCCAGTTGGTTCTAAAACCGCCACCTGATCATACAGCTTCCAATCAAGCTCGGGAAACTCAATACTCATATCGACATTTAATGTGGGTGTTAAATCTTTTCCCTTGAGCTGCTTCTTGCAAACCTGTTTAAAGTTTTTTATAAAGGGCTCGTAATTTTTTCTTTCCAGCCTAAAACCGGCAGCTTGTTTATGGCCGCCAAATTTAATTAAATACTCTCGGCTATCCGTTAGCGCTTGCATTAAATCAAAACCTTCCACCCCCCTACCCGAACCGACAATGTGATTACCGTCTTCACCCATAACTAAGGCTGGGCGACTGTGTACCTGCACTAATTTACCTGCCACTAAGCCAATTAGCCCTAACGGCCACTCTGGTTTTGTGGCCGTTATACAAAAGTCACTTGTCTTAGGGCTGCCAATTTGTGCCAGGGCTTCGTCTACCATAACATCAGTCAACCGTTGCCGCTCGGTATTAGCCGAATTTAAGGCCGCCGCCAACTCTTCTGCTTCCCGAACGCTATCGGACATTAATAACGCATAACCGGCATTGGCATGATCCATGCGACCAGCCGCATTAATGCGTGGCGCAATTTGCCAGCCAATAGTATAAGTGGTGATTTTGTCGGGCCTGATACTGGCCAGATCATACATTTTTTGCAGGCCCAAACGCTTAGTCTTCTGTAAAACTATCAGCCCGTACTTAGCTAATGTCCGGGCTTCGCCAACCAATGGCACCATATCGGCCACCAAAGATATAGCCACCAAATCCAACAACCACTTTTCCCAACTTTCCTTGACTTTATCAGACCAGGTGCATTTATCGGTTCGCAATAAGCCCTGCACCAGCTTAAAAGCCACGGCCCCGCCGGAAAGTGTTTTACCCAGATAATTCTCACCCGCAACTGTGGGGTGAATAATGGCGAGCGCCGCCGGCAAGGCTTCGCCCGGCTGATGATGGTCAGTAACAATAACATCCATACCTAATTCTCCAGCCAGTTTAATTTCAGCCACGTTTGCCACGCCGCAATCACAACTTATGATTAACTTACCACCATGATCTTTTATGTACCGAACCGCCGCCTCGTTAATGCCATAACCTTCGCGCTCGCGATGCGGCAAATATACTTCCACCCTGGCGCCCAGCTTTCGCAGTGTGCTTACTAAAACCACCGACCCGGTAACGCCATCGGCATCATAGTCGCCATAAACATATATCAACTCACCCTGGGCTATACACGCGTAAATTCTATCAACCGCCCTGGCCATATCCTTAAACAAAAATGGGTCGTGCACATCCGCCGACCAATCCGGATTTAAAAACTCATCTATAGCCACTTGATTGTTAATGCCTCGGTTCCACAATAACTGCAAAAGTAGTGGGGCGATTTCGGGAAAAAATCCTATTATCGTTTTAGATATAGGTTCTGCTATTCGCCATCGCTTGCTTACCATAACATTATTTTACCGCGTTTTGACAACTAAGCCAAGAACTAGTAGAGTAAAAACAAAAAAAGTCCCTTACTTTACCCAACATCTAGTGGAGACTACCATGAATTTTATGGAATCTGCCTTTCTTATCATCAGTTGCTTAATACCTTCAGTGGCGACAATCTCGGTGTGGCCGGTGCGAGAAAAAATGACCATCATCATTAATGCCATACTAAGTGGCGCAATGGCTTTGGGTATTTTTGCACTTTTAGCTTCACTACTCGCCGAGGTAACTTCGACTGTTCGGCCGCCGTTTGTTTTTGAGACCTTAACCATAATTTACATTATAATGATGGTGGCCTCGGCTGGAATTCCACTTTCGTTTACGGTCATTTGGGCAAAGTTAATAAAAACCCAAGAAGACCTTCCAGTCTTTGGCCTCCGCTGACCAAGTCGCGGAAACTAAATAGGGAACTTTTTTCTAAGACTAAGGCCACACCCGAAGGGCGCCCGCAACACGCGCCCTTTTTACTTACCTTGACACTTCGACGACAAGCCCCAATGTTTAGCATTGGGGAACCAGCGTCGCCAGCCCGAAGGGCTTGTTG
>DOPF01000084.1:2751-4600 GCA_003512705.1 Patescibacteria group bacterium | reverse complement strand
TTTGCCGAGCGAAGTTGATATACTAGGATGTTAATACCCAAGCAATTACCAACTTCAAAAGTCTTATTGTTAGTTAGCGTGGTGGTAGTGGCGCTAGGCATCAGCGGCTACTTGTTATATACCAATTTTTACGCTGATTCGGGAATTGGCGATAGGGTAAGTTCGGTTATCNNGTAAAACCGTGGGCGGTGAAGATTTGTTTGCGCAACCATTGGCTTTGCCGCAAACAGCTGGTTTTGACGCCAACTTTTTCACCGACCCCAGCATAAGAATACTAAAAAGTTATGGACAAGTTCCGACCACGTCCCCGGGAAAGCCTGACCCCTTTACTCCTTTACCCGGCGGCGTAACGAGCTTGGAACGATAACATGACGGCGGCAGGTTCTAGGGGTATATCAACACTCGGAGCTATAGCCTTGACATCATTAGTTTTAATAGGCACTGTAATTTTAATAATCTTATACACCACTCGCGGTCAGGCCAAGCGTGATAGTACGCGTCAAAGCCATTTGCAAACTTTGGGTTTGGCCGAGGAATATTATTTTGACCGTTTTAAAACTTATGGAACGGTAGCCGATCTGGAACGGGTGGGCTTGCTGCCGACCGATATTAAGGATCCGGAAACTGGGCTTAGGTATGAACTGTACACCAATAACTTAAACGATGAATGGTGCGCCTGGGCTGGTTCGGAATCTAACCAATCATTTTACTTTATTCACCACGAAGCGGGGGCGGGTCAGGTTAATAATCAACCAATAAATTTAGCAACTTGTAAATCATCATTATAATATGGCTACAAAAAAAGATTTCGGCGCCTTTCTGGTTGAACAAAAAATTATAACCCAGGCGCAATACGACGAACTTAGTCAGCAAGCGGAAGTCGAGAAGAGAAATATGGAGGAGGTTATGCTGGAACGGGCGGTTTTAAGGCCCGATGTTATGCTTAAGGCTAAAAGCAGTTTTTTTAATTTTCCGGCTGTGGATTTGACGCGTGAAGATATTCAAGACGACGTGTTAAAGTTGGTGCCGTTGGAATTGGCCCAGTATTACCAGATCGTGCCGTTTAAGCGTAAAGGCCGAGAAGTGTGGCTGGCCATGGTGCACCCGGAAAATTTTAAGGCCATGGAGGCTATAGATGTTCTAGCCCGACAAAATGGCTGGCGGCCAATTTACGCCATTACCACCAATGAAAGTCTGTTGCAGGTGTTGCGACAATACAGCACCCTAATGGCCGAGGTATCGGAAGCTTTAAAAATGGCCGAAGGCGAAGACCAAAGCATCTTGCACGATAAAACCGAAAAAACTGTAGACTTTGAGCAAGTCTTAAAGGCCGCCCCGGTTTCTAAAATGGTGTCGGTTATTTTGCGGCACGCCGTGGAACGCGGCGCGTCGGATGTTCATATTGAACCGGGCGAAGCTGATACGCGGGTGCGTTTTAGGATCGATGGTATTTTACATACTTTATTAACTTTGCCGAAATACATTCATGCGGCGGTCGTATCACGCGTTAAAGTGCTGGCCAATTTAAAAATAGACGAAACTAGGTTACCTCAAGACGGCCGCATTCGCTTGAAGGTTTTAAGTAAAGTTATTGACTTTCGTGTTTCCACCTTGCCGGTAGTTGGAAATGAAAAAGTGGTGATGAGAATTNNTTGGTTACCGGTCCAACCGGTAGTGGTAAAACCACCACTTTATACGCTGTACTGAATATTTTAAACCACGAAGATGTAAATATAATAACCCTGGAGGATCCAGTAGAATATTTTTTATCAGGCGTTAGTCAATCACAAATTAATACTGAAGTCGGTTTTACCTTTGCTTTTGGATTGCGATCGATATTAAGACAAGA
>DOPF01000084.1:0-2746 GCA_003512705.1 Patescibacteria group bacterium | reverse complement strand
AGAAATTAGAGATTCCGAAACAGCCGAGCTGGCTATTCACGCATCGTTAACCGGACACGTTCTGCTTTCTACCTTACACACCAATAACGCCCCTAGCGCTATTCCACGTTTGATAGATATGCATATGGAGCCGTTTTTAATCGCCTCTACCGTCAATGTGATTATCGGCCAGCGGTTAGTGCGTCGTTTATGTGAAAATTGCAAAAAAGAAGCGGTGTTGCCTAAAGACGAGATCGCCAAAATCGAAGAGGNNTTTTTCTAAAATGGGAGAGGAGGCTAAAAAAGAAATTCCTTCTAAACCTTGGAAAGTTTATGATGCGGTAGGGTGCAACCAATGCGAAAACACTGGTTACCGTGGACGGACCGCTATTTCTGAAGTGTTGATTAACACACCTAAGATGCAACGTATTGTAGCCGAAGGAGCTAAGCCTTATGAGATCGAAGCCGAGTTTATGGCCCAAGGGGGCACCAACCTAATTCAAGACGGCTATTTTAAGCTACTGGCGGGCCAAAGTTCGCTGGAAGAAGTAATTTCCGTGGCGCAGGAATAATAAAAATGCAAAATTTAAATATCAAANNTGATTTTTTAATTTTAATTTATTTTCGTGTCCACAACCGATAACCTGACAATTTCCCGAATATTAACTTTAGGTGCCGAGCGGCAGGCGTCGGACATTCATTTAAGCGTCGGTAATCAGCCAGTATTAAGGCGCGGCGGTAAGCTAGAAGTTTTAACCGGCGAAGCGGTATTGACGCCGGAAATATTGCAGCAAATTGTAACCACCATTCTAACGCCCGACAAACAACAAGTATTAGTTAAACAGAAATCAGTGACCGTCGCATACAACTTTAGCAATCGGGCGCGCTATCGCGTTCATGTTGATTTTCAAAAAGATGTTCCGGCGGTGGATTTACGCTACATACCGTTGGCTGTACCCAAGCCCGAACAGCTGGGTTTGCCTAAAGAATTTCTTGAGCTTGCCCGCCATAACCAAGGGTTAATAATTGTGTCGGGTCCTTTAGGCAGTGGCCGCACTACGGCGGTGGCCTCGCTTTTAGACAGCATTAATCATAGTGCCGGTAAGCACCTTTTAACCATTGAGGATCCCATAGAATATTTATTGGTAAACGACAAATCACTTATTAAACAGCGTGATTTAGGTGATGACACACCCAGTCTGCCGCAAGCTTTAGACGATGTTAAAGTTGAAGATGTAGATGTCATCGCCGTAGACGTATCGGTGCCGCCATCGGCCTGGCCAAGGCTGGTTAATTTAGCGGGCGCTGGTATTTTAGTAATTGTTATAGCCGGCGCTGATTCCACNNGTTAGATATGAATATGGTGCCGGGTATAGATAAAGCCGGTTTCCAAAATTTATTAGCCGAGGTTTTTTTGGGCGCCACTTGTCAGCGGCTGCTGCCTCGGGTCGGCGGCGGCCTGGTGCTGGTGTCAGAAATACTTTTAGGAACCCAACCGGTTAAAGCGCTGCTGCGGGACAGTAAAATATTGCAGCTGCAGTCGGTACTGGAAACGTCGCGCGATGAAGGCATGATTTCTTTAGAAAGGAGGTTGGCCGACCTAGTGAAGACCGGCGAAGTCATATCCGCAGAGGCGATTGGGCAAGCTTCGCGTCCGGACGCATTAAAATCAATGTTGAAGGTAAGATAAATTTTAAAATCCAAATGCCAAAATCCAANNTTTGAGCTTTGACATTTGAGCTTAAATTATTTATGGCATTATTTGAATATCAAGCCAAAAGTTTAGAGGGGCAGACAGTTCGCGGTGTGGTGGAGGCGCCCACTAAAGAGGTGGCCACTGAAATATTAACCGATCGCAGTTTTACCCCCTTGTATGTAAAAGAGCGTCGGGCCAGCCGCTTTACCTGGCTCGCCGGCACGCGGTTTTCACGCATTAAAAGTAGAGACATTGTCATTTTTTCTCGGCAGCTCGCCGTAATGTCTTCGGCTACCTTGCCCATTGTTACCGCGTTGCGAATTTTGGAAAAACAAACAGCTAACCCCAAATTAAAAGTTATAGCATCGGAGATCGGCGACGAGGTAGAAGGCGGCGCTAAGTTGTCGGCGGCCCTGGCCAAATATCCCGATGTGTTTTCCAGTTTTTATATAAACATGATAACTTCCGGGGAAACTTCGGGAAAAGTAGATGAGGTGCTAAATTATTTNNAGGCGCCATGATTTATCCGGCGTTTATTTTGGGTGGATTGTTAATTGTCGGTGCAGTTATGATGATATACGTGGTACCAAAATTAACAACTATTTTAGAGGAAGCCGGTACCGAACTACCATTTTCGACTAAATTACTAATTGCGGTCAGTAATTTTTTAGCTAATTATTGGTGGTTGCTGCTAATAATATTAGTCGGTGGTTTTTTCCTGTTTCAGTTATACGCGCGCACGCCGCGCGGTAAGCACTTGTGGCACACCATCCAATTAAAAATTCCTATTGTCGGTACAATTTACCGCCATATTTATTTAGTGCGTTTTACCCGGTCTATGTATACATTGGTAATTGGCGGCGTGCCTTTAACCCGGAGTTTGGAAATAGTATCGGGGGTCGTGGGGAGCGCGGTTTTTGAAAATTTAATCAAGCGCACTATTAGAGAAGTAGAAGACGGCAACTCTATCGCCACCATTTTTAACCAAAGTAAAGAAGTTCCGGCCATGGTTTCGCAAATGATGATAGTGGGTGAAAAAACCGGCCGATTGGAAGAAATTTTTAAGCGCCT
>DOPF01000022.1 GCA_003512705.1 Patescibacteria group bacterium | reverse complement strand
TTACCTAAGCGCGCTTGACAAATAGGGTAAAAATGCTTAAGCTTCCACCGCACCTTAACAAAGGTTCCTACGCGTGTCCACTGATGGCTGACAACTCATATGTGTTCTTTGAAATCAATCCAAATGGGCAATGGGGGTGGCTCGANNTGCTTACGATTTTCTATCTTCCACAAAGTCAATTTACCCAGCTTATTAAGACGAAACTGTGTACCATAAAATTGAGGCCGACCTTGGTTAACGCGTACTCTGTCTTCAAGATATGCTAAATGTGGAGCAGGTGCCCCCTTTTTACGCACACATGTTCTTAATAACTTCAAAAAATGTGCCTGGAGTTTAATATCAAAGTCGGTATGCTGGGCTATCAACCATGCGGCAGTTTCACCTTCAGTGCCAACCATCTGTTCATCCGGCCATCCATAACGAGTGATAATATCAAATAGGCGCTTAGCGCGCTGCCGGTCTTTGTTTTTATTCCATGGATACCTTCCCCTTCTCATAACTTGGTCAGCCCGTGCCATAGTTAATAGTTCACGACGAATTTTCTTATTAACCATAATAGCATTATTATAACATTTCCTAGTCTTAACATTCCACTTGGGTATATCAAAAAAACATAAATAAAATTAAATGATTTTGGTGGCACTGGGGCGTGCCTGCCTCGCACGAGGAGGGGGGTAATAGAATCAGGGTGGCTGAAGAACCGGATCCAGTTTGGATACCATATATTGATACGGGGTTTGACAAATTTGTAAGGCCATGCTNNCTTGGCATCGGAGATACCTTCGCGCTTGACAAATTTGTAAGGCCATGCTAGTATAAAATGTTTATGAATAAAGTCAAACAACTATTAGTTGTCGTTTTACTAATTATATCCTCCTTGCCATTTTCGGTGAGGGCGGAAGATTTGTATATTCGTAATATCGAGGTTACGTCGGGCGAAGAAGGTCAAGTAAAAATAAGCTGGACCACCAATTTACTTTCAGTGGGCGGTGTATTATATGATGAAAATCAAACCTTCAGTAATTATGTAGGTACCAGCCTAGTTGATACACGCCATGAGGTAACATTAGTGTCTCTTAAAAGCCAGACCACTTATTATTTCAAAGTTTCTGCCACAGCCAACAATCAGACGGTGCAGTCATTTGCTAATACTTTTAAAACCGACACTTTTAAATATGCTAAAGATTTAGTGATTAGCAATATTCGCACTAGTTACATCGGCGGTACCAGTTTAGCGGTGCAATGGGCCAGTGATCGGCCGGCCGATAGCTACGTAGTGATTGCTAANNAGACAAAGACGGTAACCAGGCTTTTGGTACTGTCCGTCAATTTACCACCTATTCAAGTGATATAGGCGATAAGTCAGATTTGGTTATAAATAAAATAGCGCCAGCCAGCTCACCCGATCCATTAATCACCAGCACCTCGGTAACTTGGTTGTGGTCTACTAACCGGCCGGCTTTGGGTTACGTAGATTGGCGGCCGGAAAAACGCGGCCCAAAAAAGGGGCGGATTAATGAGACTGGTTGGTCGGTTACCGAGCATAGCTTAACGGCTACGGACTTAGTGCCCAACACCACCTATATTTTTAAAATTTATACTCGGGATATTTTAGGGAAAAAAGTAACCACACCAGATTTATATGTACGCACTAGCCCCGAAGGTATGGTGTTGGGCGCCAGTACGTCGGTTGCGTCCATAACCCCTCCACCGGTTCAAACCGGTATCGTGTTTTATACCCAGGCACATCGCAACTTGCCCTTAGAGCAAGCCAAGGCACAGGAGTTGCGGGCTTATTTAAAACAGCGTTTTGGCGGCGTGGTTCCGCCAATTTCTCGGGATAATTGGTTTACTCTAATTCGCGCCTTTACTTATGGCGGCTACCCCGCCGACGCTTTGGTCCAGGCCGTTAGGTTTGGTGGAAAGACAGTGCACCCGGCAATTTTTTGGAGCGCTTGGCGCAACAGCGCTGACTATAAGAATTACATCAATCGTTAAAGTTATTGTTAGGGGTGGAGGACTCGGAGTGGCGAAGCCCGTCCTCCACCCCTAACAACCCCGCTCCTGGCACGCTATTTTAAATGCCAAGGCGAATCCAAACAAAGCTACTATGCACAAACTACCATAACACGTAGCTTTTTGTTGATTCGCCTTGGCATTTGTTTATTAAAATAAATGCCACCATCGCGTAAGCCTGGCGCAGAGCGGAAGTTGTCGAGCGTTGGTGCGAGCGTGCTTGCGGTTGTTTGGCATAGCGAGCGCCAGCGAGCCAACGAGCACTGCCCAGGCTGAAGCGCTAGGTGGCGCTTTTTGCCACCACTTTTTCTAAAAAAGTGGTGAGAATAATTACTCCCAAAATATTAACTTCAGGTAGCTGGGGCAGTTTATTGGTTGGCCGGGTTAGCCGCCATCGTTACTGGTAAAGGCCACCCCGTCTTCAACTGTGCGTTGTCCTAGCGTAACTTCTTTTATCATTTCCACGCCGCCCCGTAGTATTTTTAGCTTAACTTTGTCTTTGGGCGCAAATTCAGAAATAGCCCCGGCCAGTGTATAAGTAATGCTTAATTTTTTACCGTTTATTTCCAAAATAATATCGCCGCCTTTTAGCCCGGCTAAGTCAGCTGGTTGCCCCGCGACTACGCCCGGTTCACCGTTGTCGTCTTTAACCAAAATATAAGCCCCTTTATCATAAGACAGTTGGTATTTTTGAGCCACGGCGCGGTTTAACATGATATAACGCACACCCAAAAAGGTACGTATTATTTGTCCATGTTTTAAGAAAATATTAAATGCTTGCCGCACTTTGTTAATAGGTATGGCAAAGCCCAAAGCTTCACCCGAGCGGTTAATAGCCGTATTAACACCAATCACTTCATTTTTTAAGTTAATTAAAGGCCCGCCGGAATTTCCCGGATTAATAGAAGCGTCGGTTTGAATCGCCCCTTCAATGGTTTCGGTTAACCCACCGCCGGAAGCAGTTAAACTGCGTCCCACGCCGGAAATAATTCCGCGAGTGACGGTGTTACGAAACTCACCCAAAACGTTGCCAATCGCCAGCACAGTTTGACCAATGCGCACTTTATCTGAATCGCCCAGTTTGGCCGGGGTAAAGCCACCGCCCTCCACTTTCATAATCGCAATATCGTATAAGGGGTCGCGCGCCAACACCGACCCGGCATACTCTTTGCCGTCACTTGTTACCACTAAGTAGTTTACGTCAGTGCGGGTAACCACATGTTTGTTGGTAATAATATACCCGTTATTAGACATAAAAAAACCCGTGCCGCCGCCGGCATCACGATTCGTATTAACTCCAATGCCGTTAGTTACTTTCTCCGTGATAATAATATTAACCACCGACGGCAGTGCCCGTTCATAAGCGGTAATAACCGCTTCCTCCTCCAGTACATTGATCTTGGTATTATCAGCCGCTATTAGCCAGCTGTAGCCAGCCATTAGCCCAACACCTAAGGTAACAATTATTAAGATAGACCAAACCAATTTAGATTTCATAGCCATAAAATATTAATCCTTAACTTTTATCCGCCTCCGCAGACGCCGTGGGCGGCCTACTCCGCCGAAGTAGCTTCGGCTACCAAGGCGCGATGCGCCCGTGGACGCTTTATAGTATACAAAAAAATTATATCGCCACCAAATCGTCGATTACTATACCACCAGTGGCAGTTTT
>DOPF01000058.1 GCA_003512705.1 Patescibacteria group bacterium | reverse complement strand
GCCACGAGTGTCCGTTAATAACTACCGTAGCCCAACCAAAAGCCGATAACTTTTTTTGATAAGTTTGTAAATTATACCCGTACATAGTTGGCCCGCGCTGGCCCAACCGATTTACATCCAGCACGGCCACTAGATTATCTAATTTATAATAACTGGCTAATTGTGCCGCTTCCCACACCGAGCCCTCTGACATTTCACTGTCACCTAATAAAACATAGGTCTTATAAGATAATTTTTGCATTTTAGCGGCCAAGGCTAACCCCATGCCGACAGATAACCCTTGGCCCAAAGAACCGGTGGCGGCCTCGGTATAAGGAAATGACATCACCGGATGCCCTTCTAACACCGACTTGAATTTTCGTAATTTTTTTAACTGCGGTAGTTTCACCGCACCAGCCGCCGCCCACAAAGAATAAAGCAATGGCGCGGCGTGACCTTTGGAAAAAACTAAGCGATCATTATTATGGTAATTGGGCTGTCTAACTCGATATTTAAAAACATTGTTAAACATTAGCCCAACCATTAAATCAGCGGCCGATAAACATGAACTGGGATGACCGGATCCAGCGGCGGTAGTAGACACCAAACTATAATACCTGACCAAGTTACTTAATTTTTCCAATCTATTAAAATTCATAATTTGTCGTAATTGGTTAATTTATAAATTGCCTGGGATGAACTGCGAACATTAAATATCGCGCTATTAGCTATCACCCGGCTGGCGCCAGCGGCGGCAATCGCCTTCACAGTATCGGCGTGCACGCCGCCATCTACCACCACTTCCGCTTTTGGCCAGCGCTCTTTTACCTTAACCACCTTTTGTAGAGCCTCCGATCTAAAAGGTTGGCCAGCCCACCCAGCTTTAATTCCCATTATTAATACGACGCTTACCTTCGGCATGAATTTTTTTATTCGGGTTACAGGTGTATTAATATCAATGGCTAAGCCGATGGCTAGACGCGCCTTAGTTGCTTGTTTAATAAACTCTTTAGCTTGTCGGGATTCTACATGCACAAACGCGCGTTTA
This sequence comes from Patescibacteria group bacterium, assembly GCA_003512705.1. Lineage (GTDB taxonomy): Bacteria > Patescibacteriota > Patescibacteriia > Veblenbacterales > UBA10138 > UBA10001. The sequence continues at coordinate 12,838 of DOPF01000058.1, read as the reverse complement.
AAACCGGCGGACTTTATACTTGGCAGATAACTAAGCGGTCGGCTAACCATTAAGTGGATTTCTTTTTTAGCTTTAGTTTTAGCCCGTTTAAGTTCCAATAAATTTAAAAATGTCTTGTTGGGCACTAGAGTATTATCGGCTATATCTATATGCACCCATCGGCTTAAACCCGCCACGGTATATAGACGGTGTTTGATATCATCAAAATTCTTCTCTAGTATACCGGGGGTTACTTCAATGTGGCCTTGTTCCGCCCGTTTAATTTGCCCTAAGCGTCTTTGGTGACGCGGGTGGGTACTTGGTTTGGTTTTTAGCCAAGCGTTAATTATTGATGGGATATCACTCTTTACTAAAAAGTCCTGCCCTAAAGTTAATATATTGGCGTGGTTGTGTTGTCGGGCATGACGAGCCGACAAAAGTGAAAACACATCAACTGCTCGCGCGCCTTTAACTTTATTAGCTGTTAAGGCCATGCCGCCGCCGGACCGACAAACCAGTATACCCAAAACATTTTTTTTACGGCTGGCCAAGTCCGCCACCTTGCTCGCCACTAACAAAGCAAACAACGGATAATCATCGTCGGCCTGTTGTTTAAAAGCGCCAACATCCAACACTTTATAGCCGCCTTTATTTAGCCAGTGTCCTATTTTTTTCTTTAACTTAAAGCCACCGTGATCCGAACCTAACACGATAATTTCCTTGGTCGCCCTCATAACCAAATTTTACCACAATGGGCGCGACCTTAGCCACCGGTATTTTAAACCTCAAATGTCGGCTCTGCTACAGTATCAATAAATTTAGTACCAAGTGATGACAATATTTTAGCCGGAAGTATATGCACTGGGCCTAAATGCTTCAATATGCCATCGTGAACCGGGAAACAAATTTTTGGTTTGATGGTTTTACTGTAATCTAGCACGTCAGCGATTTTTAACCACGGCGCCGCCACTGGTAAAGCTAAAATCTCGACTGGCTTTGATGGTATGTAAAAAGCGTCACCGGGATAGAAAAAGCGATTGCTTATAAAATACCCGGTGTTCACTACGCTGGGTATACCGGCGTAAATCGGCGCGTGCTTATCGCCCCAGCCTTCTATCACCGTGCTTTTTATGGTTTGCGACTGCTTGTCTTCTAACAACTGATATTTAACTTTCTCCGTGTCTAAAATTTTACCCACACCGTGATTAGTAAAAATCGTGGCTTGTGGATTATTTTTTAAAACTTGTTTAAGCGAGTCAATGTGTAAATGGTCGGGGTGCTCGTGGGTAATTAAAATTACATCAATCCCAGTGACTTGATTTTGCGCTGTGGTATAGCCACCTGGATCAGTTAAAATTTTTAAACCACCCTCTGCTATTACCAGGCAACAATGGCCTAATTTAGTAATTTTCATATTATTGTATGTAAGTTAATGGATTAACCCGCCGACCGCCAATTCGCACTTCAAAATGTACGTGGGGCCCGGTGGACCGCCCCGTGGAACCCATTAAAGCAATTAATTGCCCACGAGTTACGCGTTCCCCCCGCGACACTAATAATTTAGAATTATGACCATATAAAGTGGCCAAACCTTGGCCATGGTCAATTATTATGTAATTACCATAACCACCCTGATTCCAACCGGCGGTTTGCACCACGCCATCGTCAGCGGCATATATGGGCGTACCAGTGGAGTTGGCTAAATCTACACCCGTATGCCGCCAAGAAAAATATTGGGAAATACGCCGCGTGGGTGCCGGCCATAACAATTTTGTATTACTGGCCAAATTGGGGGCAAATGAAGCCGCTGGCGTAGTGGCTGGCCGAGCGGGGGCCGGCGGCACATATGGCCGCGCACCCGGAATAGTTATTACATCGCCAACAGTTAAAGTGTCTTCTAAACCGTTAAACTCTTTGATCTTGGCCACATCAACTCCATAGCGACTAGCGATGCGCGATAACGTATCGCCTTTAGCTACGCGATAGGAAACTCCACTGGTGGGCAGTATGGCAAGTTTTTGACCGGGCCGTAAAATACTATAACTAGTTAAACGATTTTCCCATAATAAAGTAGAAACTGTCACGCCGAATTTAGCGGCAATCGCTGACAAGGTGTCGCCTTCTTCTACCATATATGTTTCCGCTTCGCGTCTGATACCGCGCTCAGTGGTGACTAAGTGTGGTTTAATTAAAGCGCTGCCCTCATCGGCCGTGGCCGGACCAGGGGTTAATTCTTGACCCGTCGACACATCGGTTTCGGGGCGCAATACTTCACTGGTACTGTCGGCGGAGGTTGTACCAGCCAAGGATGTTTCCTCCACTAATTCTCCTAAATCGGGATGCACTAAAGTAATTAATAAACTGCGTTGGCCAAAATCACCGGCATTTACTTGTCGGATATTTACATTGTTAACCAAAATACCAAGGGCGGTTACTATAACCATCGTAATCGACAACCAATGTTGCTGACCCAAATGGTGGGGGAGCAAAATTTGACTTATTTGCTCACGCGGGCGCCGACTTAACCGCCACAATTGGTAAGGCTTAACAAATAAAACTAGCCAGCCCAAACGCGCGACCCAACTTAAACTCCACTCAAGCCCGTGTCCAATTTTTTTTAACACGACCACTAAACCGCGTCGACTGGTTAAAATCCACAATCCTAATCGCAATATTAAAATGTGTAATTGTCGTTTAATACTGCTCCTTTCGCCGCTTAACTAAACATTATTGAATTTAGCCAGCAACAAAATTAGTTGATAAGGCGTTATCTAGGCTAACAAATGGTAACTAAACAGTCAACCATCTTTAGTGGCCCGATTAAGGCTACATCAATTTAACAAATCGTCGGTTGCCAACTTGTATTACTGAACCTCGTCGGGGGGTTATTAACCCGCGGGGATCAATCAATTTATTACCGTCAACTTTAACCCCGCCCTGACTAATTAACCGCCGGGCGTCGCCTTTGCTTGCCGCCAAGCCCGCCTGCAGCAATAAATTGGCCGCCGCAACTGGTTTGGTGGAGATAAGTTTAAATTGCGGTAAACGACTGGGGGGTTGCTTTTGTTGGTGTACCAAGTCAAACTCGCTGGCCGCTTTGGCCGCGGCCGCTGATCCGTGATATAAAGACACGACAGCTCGAGCTAATTTTACTTTACTATTACGCGGATTACCGCCGTGTTGTAAATCTTTCTCGATGGCTTTAATATTGGCGGCTGATTCTCGGGTGGCCAAATAAAAATATTTTATAATCAAATTATCCCGCAACGACATCACTTTACCAAATATATCGCTCGGTGAATCTAGCAAATTAATAACATTACCCCAGGTGGTAGACATTTTCCGTCCGTCAGTACCCTCCATCATTCCAAACATCATGATATCCTGCGATGGCTGTTTATAAATTGCCTGAATAATCCGCCCGGCCTCTAAATTGAATAACTGATCCGTGCCACCAATTTCCACGTCGCTGCGCACCGCCGCTGAATCATAGCCCTGCATTAAAGGATACAAAAATTCGCGCAGACTTATTTCCACTCCTTTACTGTAACGGTCTTTAAAATTACGCCGCGCCAACATTTGTTGCACGGTAAAAGACTCGGCTAGTTTGGCGACTTCAATAAAAGTCATGGCGCTAAGCCACTCGCTGTTATAACGCCATTCAACTTTATCTAAATCCAAAATCAAACCCAATTGTTTCTGGTATTGTTTTAAGTTGGTTTTAATTTGTTCCGGTGTTAACATGGGCCGCTTGGCCAACTTATCTGACGGGTCGCCGACCAGGGCGGTAAAATCACCAATAATTAAAACTACTTGGTGCCCCAGTTCTTGGAAATCTCTTAATTTCCACAACGGCACCGCTCGTCCTAGGTGTAGCTGGGGGCCAGTGGGGTCAATACCTAGTTTAACACGTAAACGGTCGCCGGATAAAAGGCGGGACTGTAAATGTTTGGCCACCATCATCTGCTCAACGTTGCGGCTTAACAGCTCTTTGATTTTTTTAGAGTTGGTTGAGACTTTAGCCATGTTAATTTTCATTGTAGCACGACGCTTGCTATAATTGAATAAGTTGATTATGCCACGACAAGTTTTTGCGCCATATCGATCGGCCTGGCGAGCCCATCAATTACCTCGTCGCCAACCGCGGAAATTACCGCGGCGCCGGTGGGTAAAAGCCATTAGCGTTGCCTTAGCCCTAGGTGCGATTTTAGCTATTGGTTTATTTGTCTGGGCGGCCCGCGATTTGCCAACACCCGAAGGTATTGCTCATCGAGTAGTACCGCAAAGCACAAAAATTTACGACCGCACCAGCGCCACCGTGCTTTATGATATCCACGGCGAGGAGCGCCGCACCAGCGTCGAGCTTAAAGACGTACCCATACTTTTACAACAAGCAACGCTGACCGCCGAAGACCGAACTTTTTACGAACACCAAGGTTTTCGTTTTACTTCCATGCTGCGGTCAGTGATTGTTAATGTCTTGGCGGGCGGTAAAGTCCAGGGCGGCTCAACCATCACCCAGCAATTTATTAAGAACGCTATTGTGGGCGGTGAGAAAAGTTATATTAGGAAAATTAAGGAAATTATTTTGGCTTATCAAATTGAACGCAAATTTTCCAAAGACGAAATTTTAAAATTATACTTTAATGAAATCCCGTACGGTTCTAATGCTTACGGGGCCGAGGCGGCGGCTCAACTTTTCTTTGGTAAAAGTGTCAGGGATATTAATTTGGCCGAGGCGGCCGTTTTAGCAGCCATCCCCAAGGCGCCCAGCTATTATTCGCCCTGGGGCATTCACCAAGATGAACTTATTGGCCGCCAACAATACATAATTCAGGAAATGGTTGGGCAGGGCTATATCGACCAGACCCAGGCTGACGCGGCCACGGCCTATGAATTAGAGTTTGTAACTCGTCAAGAAAATATTATTGCGCCGCATTTTGTATTTATGATAAAAGAACAGGTGGCGGAAAAATATGGCGAGCGGGCGGTAGAGCAGGGGGGTTTAAAAATTATTACCACCATAGATTTAGATGCGCAGCGCGCCGCCGAACAAGCAATCGCATCCGGTGAGGAAAAAAATAATTCTTATGATGCCAGCAATGCCTCTTTGGTGGCTATTGATGTATCGACCGGCCAAATATTGGCTTTGGTCGGGTCGCGGGATTTTTTTAATGAAGATATTTCCGGTCAAGTTAACGTGGCTGCCCGCCCCCGCCAACCCGGCTCGTCTTTTAAGCCGGTGGTCTATGGCACCTCGTTTACGCAAGGGTTTTCGCCCGAGACAGTTTTATTCGACGTAGTAACTACTTTTAAAACCGACATCAAAGACTATACTCCTCATAATTATGATGACAAAGAGCACGGCCCAGTAACCCTGCGTCAGGCGCTGGCGGGGTCGCTTAATATTCCAGCGGTTAAACTTTTATATTTAACCGGGGTAGAAAAGGTTTTAGATACGGCGGAACTAATGGGTTATTCCACCTTTGGCGACCGCCGCCGTTTTGGTTTGTCGTTAGTTTTGGGCGGAGCCGAAGTAAAACTGATAGACCATGTTAATGGTTTTGCGACTTTGGCGCGAGACGGGCAGTACCTTCCTTACGCCGGCATTCTCAAGATAGAAGATGCTAATGGTAAAACCCTGGAAGAATTTAAACAGCCCGCGGCCAAAGAAGCTTTGCCGCCACCGGCCGCCCGCCAAGTTACCAATATATTATCAGATAACAACGCGCGCGCTTACATTTTTGGTGCCAGCAACTACCTAACCTTGCCCGATCGGCCGGTGGCCGCCAAAACCGGCACCACCAACGATTATCACGATGCCTGGACCCTTGGTTATACGCCCAAGCTAGCGGCTGGCGTTTGGGTCGGTAACAGCAACAATGACGCGATGAAGCGGGGCGCCGACGGTTCGGTGGTGGCCGCACCAATTTGGCAATCATTTATGAAACAAGTATTGGCCAACCAACCAGTGGAATCGTTTACTGAACCCGAGCCGTCTTATGTTGATAAACCTATGCTCAATGGCCAAGTTACCGGCAGTGACGTGTTAATTGACCGAGCCAGCGGCCGGCTAGCCACCGATTTAACGCCCGTCACTTACATAGTTAGAAAAAGATACCGCCAATATCACACTATTTTACATTATTTAGATAAAAATAATCCCTTAAGTAATGATTCGTTTAATCCCGCTGACGATCCTCAATATGTTAATTGGGAAAGCGCCGTTAGGCGTTGGTCAGCCGCCAATGGTTTTATAGATGAACAACCGCCCACCGCTTATGATAATGTTCATACCTTGGCCAATCGTCCTAATATCCAAATAATTTCTCCCTCATCAGGCTCCAGCGCTACTACTAATCCTCTAGAATTAAAAGTTAATGTCAGCGCGCCGCGCGGGGTAGCCCGAGTGGAATACTATTTAGATAATCAACTTATCGGCGAAGCCAAACAATACCCGTTCAGTTACTTATTTTCCGTCACGGATGATTGGGCTAATGGCTACCATACCTTAACAGCGAAAGTGTATGACGATATTGATAACTTAAACCAAGCCCAAACTGTATTTAGTTTGCTGGTCACACCATTGCCGTCCCCCTATCACGCGAATTGGCAAAACCCTATTGATGGGGCTAACCTAAATTTAAGCGATGGCGCCGTGCCAATCCAACTGACTTTTGATCAACCCGAACTTTTAACTAAGGCTGATATTTTTTATAAATTTAACCAGGGGTCATCCAGCTGGTTGGGGGTTATTGAAAATCCAAGTTCAGCGCCAATTATTCAGTGGCTGCCGCCCCAGGCCGGCAACTATACCTTGTTCCTGGTGCTACAAGACAGGTTGGGTATATCTAAAACCACCAAACCAATCAACATTACCATCAACGATTAACTCTTATTGACGAATCGGCATTATAATATATTGGTAGTCGTTTTGTCCGACCGGTTTCATTAAACCGGGATTATTATTATCGACTATCTGCACTAAAACTTCCTTGTCGGGTATGGCATTAAGCCCATCTAACAAATACCGATAATTAAATACAATTTCGTTGTCGCCGCCTTTCACGCTATGGCAATCAATCGCCGAGGTGTCTTCACCCACCTGACTGTTGGCCGATGATATTTGCAATTGTTTCTTACCCGCCCAAACCGCCAAGCGCACATCATTAATGCCGCCGCGACTAAATAAACTAGCGCTTTTAACCGCCTGCAAATAGGCCGCTCTATCAATCACTAACTCAGTATTGGTCTTTTTAGGAATTATTTGCTGGTAGTCCGGGAACTGTGCGGTTATAATGCGCGATATTACTTTGGTTTCGCCGACCTGCCACAGCACTTGATTATCGCCCATCTTAATTTCAACTTCGGCTAAGTCTTCAGTGGCATTAATTACTCTAATTAATTGCTGTACGGTGCGTTGTGGAACAATTAATTGGCCAGTGCCTAAGTGGCCTTTGGTTGAAGTTAATATTTTTTCCGCCAGGCGATAACTATCGGTGGCCACCACCGCCAACTTACCGTCCCCCCCGCTAGTTAATAAAACACCACTAATCTCCGGGCGACTTTCATTAGGATTGACCGCAAACAGCACCTGGTTTAAAGCCTCTGATAAATCAGCCGCCCCGACCGCTAAACTACCCTTGACGGCCACCTCCGGAATTACCGGAAAGTCTTCGGCCGCTAATCCATGAATAACTGATTGGTGCCCACCGCAATTTACTTTTAAATCTAAATTATTAAGTTCTAGATCAACCCGCTCGTTGGGTAACAAAGACACTAACTCTAAAAACAACTTACCTTGGATAGTAATCGCCCCGGCGATTTCCACCTTACTGCGAGTCGTGGTAACAATGCCCATTTCTAAATTGGTGGCCGATATAGTTAAACCACCATTGGTTGTTTTTAATAAAACATTGTTTAAAATCGGCAAACTGACATTACGCCCCGCGAGCGCTCCGGTTATTAATAAACCTTTATATAAATTTTCTTTAGTACAAGATAGTTTCATAGTAGTAGTGATTAAAAAATCTGTTGGTAAGTCATAAAAATATAATAGTCAGTGGGTGTGGTCAGCTTCTTAACTGTTGACGAATTTGGGGATAGGTTTAAGAAAAGCTGTTGAAAGAAAAAAAATTTAATCGTTATAAAGTTGCTGGCGTATCAGGTGGATATCATGTTGAATAGTGGCATTATCAGCTACAGCACGATTAATTTTTTCAAACGCGTGCATGGCGGTGGTGTGGTCGCGGTCGCCTAACTCTTGGCCAATGGTCGGGTAAGACGCCTTAATTTCTGTCCGCATTAAATACATAGTTACTTGTCGCGGCGTCACTAATTGTTTTTTGCGACTACTGCCTAATAAATCTTCAAGCTTTATATCATAATACCTAGCTACGGTGGCAATAATTCGCCTACTAGTTAAGGCCTGGCTGCGATCATGATTCAAAGCGGTGTTGAAAATGTTTTTTACCGATTCTAGCGTCGGCTGTTGGTTATTAAGCTGGTGGTAAGCAATAATTTTGTTAAGGGCGCCCTCTAATTCGCGCACATTATTCTGTATGGCCGAGGCTAGGAAATTAATAATTTCCGGGCTTAAACTATAGTTTTTTTCCTTGCATTTAGCCCCTAAAATAGCGATCCGGGTTTCTAAATCGGGGATTAAGATATCAGCTAACATTCCCCATTCAAAGCGCGATACCAGGCGGTGTTCCAGGGTGGGTATGGCCTTAGGTGGCCGATCAGATGTTAAAACAATTTGTTTATTAGCCTGATGCAGAGTATTAAAAGTATGGAAGAACTCCTCTTGCGTTCCTTCCTTGCCCGCCAAAAATTGAACGTCGTCCATTAATAGTACGTCAATGTCGCGGTAAGTATTTTTAAATTTTTCAATATTACCTTTAGTAATGGCACTAATAAATTCGGTGGTGAATTTTTCGCAGGTTAAATAGACGGTTTTTTTATTAGGGTTGTTTTTTAAAATCTCNNGATACGGCCATGGCGGCGGCCCGCGCCAGTTCGTTGTTCTTGCCAATAATAAAAGTAGCAAAGGTGTAGTTAGGGTTTAAACCAACGCCATTAGAACTAGGAATTTTGATAGTTACCGCCGCCGCGCTGATGGTAACCGTCGGTGCGGGGGCATATTTGATTGTGTTAACGTGGTAGGAAATTTTTTTAATATCCTGTTTGGTAATACTGGTAATGGCTTTAACTATGAAATTGTGGTATTTGTTTTCCAGCCAGGCTTTAGTAAAAGCATTTGGCACAGCTATAATAACCTCACCATCGGTATAGGTTTCAATGTAAGTATTCTTAAACCAGGTGGTAAAGTTAGCTTTGCTAATCAGCAGTTCTAGCTCACCTAAGGTTGATTGCCACAATTGTTCATTAGTCATAATCTTAAAGGCGCGGTATATTTTTTTATACCATAAAATGACCAAGTGGAAAACTAGTGGAAACGGGGTTGGCTGTATATAACCTGTTGATTACATGGGGATAATAAAACCCACTTTGACCAACACAGCTGGGACTGTTAGTATATTAAATAGTATTTTGAACTATGCCTAAAAGAACCTACCAACCCAAAAAACGGAAACGATCTCGTACCCACGGTTTTCGCAAAAGAATGTCCACCCCCGGCGGTCGTCGTGTATTATCTAGTCGCCGCCGTATAAAACGCCGTCGCTTAGTGGTATCGGGCTAATCATGCCAAGCCGAATTGGAAAAATAACCAAGGCTAACGATTTTAGCTATATTTATAGGAAAGGTCAGCGGATAGTTGGGCCCTTATTTGTGGTTCGTTATGCCAGAATTATGCGCCCAGACACTAAATTTGCCGTGGTGGCGTCGGTAAAGCAAGTTGGGAAAGCTACCCAACGTAATCGCGCTCGGCGGCGAATCTGGCAAGCTATTCAAAGACAGCGCCGCGTTTTCCCCCCCACCGGATATATGATCGCTTTTATTTTAAAAAGGAGCGTAGTGATGGCGCCATGGAATGATCTGCTAATAGCGGTAAATGAGGTAGCTAAACGTTTGCGTTAGATATGCCCTACTTAACAACTATCAAATTTCAAACACGCACTATCATTTTGAGGCTAATTCGGTGGTACCAAAAAACATTTTCCCCGGATCATGGGATGGGGCGAGCATTATCTCCTACGGCCGGTTGCCGTTTTTATCCATCTTGTTCTGAATATGCTTATCAAGCTATTTTTAAGTATGGCATCATCAAGGGTGGTATAATGGCCATACGACGATTAGGCCGCTGCCATCCTTGGCAGTCCGGTGGTATAGACCCAGTGCCTTAATAGTTAAAGAAAATTTTTTTAAATGAAGCAACTCTATAGTACAATTTTTTATCAGCCAATATATAATTTATTAATTTGGCTTTATGGTTTACTGGGCGGTAATATCGGTTTGGCTATCGTAGCCTTAACGGTGGTAATAAAATTAATACTTTATCCGTTTTCTAAACAAGCCATTAAGTCGCAAAAATCTTTACAAGAAATTCAGCCGAAAATTAACGAACTTAAAGAAAAATATAAAGATAATAAAGAGGCCATGACCAAGGCGATGATGGAGCTTTATCGTCAGGAAAAAGTAAACCCCTTCTCCTCTTGCCTGCCTTTACTGGTTCAATTTCCATTTTTAATAGCCGTCTTCCAAGTTTTTCGTAATGGTTTAAATTCGGGTGGACTTGATTTGCTATACCCCTTCATTGCCAACCCATCTCATATTGATCCCGTGTGGCTGTCTTTAGATTTAAGCCAGCCAGTTTGGTTATTAGGTGTCTTGGCGGCCGCGGCCCAGTATTGGCAGACAAAAATGTTATCACACAAACAATCACCTATCAAAACCCCGGGCGCTAAAGATGAAAATATGGCGGCGACCATGAATAAGCAGATGCTTTATTTTATGCCCGGTTTAACGGTCGTGTTTGGCTTTAGTCTCCCCGGCGGGCTAATGCTTTATTGGTTAGTTAATACCTTGTTGACAGTATTACAACAGTATTTGGTTTTTAGGCATAAACCATTAAACCAAACTAATAATGCTGCGATTAAATGAATTAAAAAATTTACCGGTTTATACTAAAAGCGGTAAGCATTTGGGAAGAATAATTGATGTAGAGTTTGACCCGTCTAGCCAAATGGTTTGGCGTTATCATGTTGGCCGCTGGCCTGGTTTAACCGGTTTATGGAAGGGGCGACTATTAATTACCCGCGAGCAGGTTGTGGCAATATCTAAAGATGCTATGGTAGTGGAAGATTCTATCGGACAAGCCAAAGCCGTAGCCGCCGCCACGCCGGTAGTTGGTTAGCCATATTTAAATAAGTCTAGATTAATCTTTTTTTGCCCACTATCACCTTCAGACGAGCATTGGCAACTTTGATGGTGACTGGTGTTTTTAAAACTCGTTCACCGTCAACCACTACTGGTAAAGAGTTCCCCGGAGAGGTAATACGACAACTTTCCATTACTAACTGTGATCCCGGCTCCGGTTTTTTGCCAAAACCCAGGAACCCTTTATGGGGTAGGGGGGTAAGCACAGTTTCTAAAAGTTGATTCTTTGGGTTAGACATTTTAGTTTCCCCATTTAGTTCCCACAAGTCTAGGTTACAAATTTTAATTTGGTGGGGACGGTTAAAAGCTAGACTAAATCGATCATCACATTCCACCTCCGGTGTGCCCGATACTGCTACGGATCGAATAAAATATTGATTATTTACTCTGCCCAAGTCTATGGCTTCGATAATGCGGCTCGACAGGACGTGGCAGGCCAAAACACCAATCGGAATTCCCAATAGACGGGCGACTGATTGTTCTTTATCACCCACTGGTATAATTCCTAAAGCCACATCTGGTTTTTTGCCGGCTAAAGCCGCCGCCGCCTTGCTAATGGTGATATCATTTCCCACCGCCACCACCGTATCGGCGCCGTCTTTGATAGCTGAATCAATTAAATCTTTGGCGCTTTTCAAAATAGTTAATCTGCCTACCCTACCTTGGATACCTAAATCGGTTAAGGCATTTTCAATCCTTACCAAAGTGCCGGCGTGGGCACGTTCGCTAGTAAAAGTATCGTATAGGTAAAAATAAGGCATAGCAAAAACTTTGGGCTAATCAATTCGGCTATTAGCCGTTGGGGTTGCGCTTGCTGGTTTTGGCCGCCAACGCGGTTTCTGGTGTCGGCTCAGTCTTTTCTCCCAAACCGGTTTGGCAGTTGCCGCTGATTTGCGCGCCTTCCGCTACTACTAAAACCTTGGCCGCAATGTTGCCCAATATTTTACTGGTAGCGGCCAGCTCCAGTTTGCCGGATACTGACACATTGCCTTTTATAAATCCGGCTACTTGGGCATTGGCGGCCTTGACGTCAGCATCTACCTCGGCTTTCTCCGCCACCGTTAAATTGTGTTGGGTGGTGATGCTGCCCTCCACCTTGCCACCCACCATGATATCTCCGCCACCGACTAAGCCGCCCTTTACTTTAATAGAGGGGCCAATAATAGTTTCCGCGCCATTGACGGCGCTGTCTTTAGAAAACATAAGCGTAAAGTTAATAGTTTATAAAGCAAGGATATTTTAGTATTTTTTCAGCTTCCCGTCAAAGTTTGCCGTCCCATCCCGGCGTCAGTTAATGGGTTAATTGTCAGAATAGTTAAGTTTCGTTAGTCTTAAAGGCGTAAAGCGATTGGCGCTTCGGCAGTAAGCCCACAGGGCGTTGGCTCAGCGTCAGCCCCTGAGGCGGGCCCAACACTTGTCGTGGGAGAGCTAGAATGGATTGACATTTTTTTAATAATGCGAGATAACTACTTATTACTGATTCGCCCTGGTAGCTTCCGCCTCCGCTATTTACTAAAGC
>DOPF01000025.1 GCA_003512705.1 Patescibacteria group bacterium | reverse complement strand
CATGTCGATTCACGATATAAAGAAAGATAATCAGAAACACATAGGTCTTTGAAATCATCCCAGGATCACCGCGCCAGATATGTTGGTAGGATTGCTCCTAATGCGCTACTAGACTGGACCTCCGTAGCGAAGATAAAGAGCAGTTTCAAGTCACCAGCAGTCTGGCCGGTGTTATTTTATCTACAAATGGGCTTACCCTTTGGGTACCCATCACTATCCACGTGCGCCCCCAAACCATTTATAGGAGAATTGAATCATGGATTCCAGTTAAAGCTATCCACCCCACCTACGTCCCTTAATCCACGATTCCAAAAAAACCTTTAATGACTTGAAGGTAAGCTATGAACAAAAACTTCCCGGCTGGGCACCACCCAGCCCTTCCTCCCGGCCTCCGGCCCCTAGGCTGGTTCACACCCAAAGCCCACCCCCAAACCAAAATCCTCGTCAAAGTCTGTTTAGACGGGGAACCCACCCTGTGGTACGACCGCAATGGCTCGTTGCGGGGTATCACCGACCCGACTGTTAGGGCGAAAATCGAGGAATCGCTAAATCTGCTGGAACAGCAGACCCTGCTCGATGCCTTAAAAACGCACCAAACAGCCGGGGTGATCCATGTCAGCGATCACGAAATGCTGGCCACGGTTATCTATCGCGGCCGCCTCGTGGACCTGGCGCCCTACGGGATCAAAGTCCCCCAGCCTGTCTGGGCAAGGGCCGCTCAAAAACTGGCAGAGTGGCAACACCCGGTACAGCGGGTAATCCTGGGAACCAATCAGTTAACTAACGCCCGTTAACATGGTGGCGTTAGTTCTTGCGAAGCCGATGCTTTTACAGGTCGGCTTCTTTTTTATCCAATCCTATTATCCTGAAGTATAATATTACCTAATTCCATTTTATGTCTACGTAGACATAAAATGAAACATTAAAACTGATTATTTAACCAACCAACCACTTCGGCTAAATTTTTCAGTGAAATTATTTCCAGTCCTGCCGGTAATTTTTCGCCCCCATCAACACCAGCGGTAACAACTCTAGTTAAACCTAGGCTACCGGCCTCTTTTAGCTTGCGCGACAAATTTTTTACTTGCCTAATTTCGCCAGCCAAACCGACTTCTCCCGCTACCAGCACATCTTCGGGTAAGGGTTTTTTTAAGTAAGCTGATAAAATGGCTAAGGCCACGGCTAAATCAAGCCCCGGTTCACGGCTCTTGATGCCGCCGGCTAAATTAACATAAACATCACTAAAGGCTAATTTTACTCCGCCCTTTTCCTGCAACACTGCCAAGAGTAGCTGTAAGCGCGGCGGGTCAAAGCCGACAGCGGTCCGCTTAGGATAGCCGAACCTGGTTCTAGTAACTAGCGCTTGCACTTCAATAAATAAACTTCGCGAACCTTCTGGCACCACGCTAATGCTTGATCCGGAATCGTGATGACGGTTTTTAAGCAATAACGCCGACGGGTTAGCCACTTCCTGCATACCCTGCTCACGCATTTCAAAAAAACCAACTTCATCACTTGGGCCGAACCTATTTTTATAACACCTTAGCAATCTTAAAACCCCATCGGTTTCCCCTTCTAAATTTAAAACTACATCAACCAAATGTTCTAAAGTTTTGGGACCAGCCACTTCCCCACCCTTGGTAACGTGACCAATAATAACTGTGGTAATTTTATTGGCTTTAGCCGCTTGTACTAATTTGGCCATGACGGCTTTTATTTGCGCCGGACTGCCGGGGCTTGATGCTATATCAGTGGAGGAAAGGGTTTGCAGAGAATCTATTATCAATAACGCGGGATGGGTTGAGGTCGCCGTGCCAATGACTGTTTCCACGGTTAATTCATTAAGAAAGGATAAATTTTTGGCTGACAAACCTAAACGTTTAACGCGCCCAGCCACTTGCTCGGCCGCTTCCTCACCGGAAATATATAAGACAGGCTGATTTAGCTTATCAGCTATTTGTAAAACTAGAGTTGATTTCCCTAATCCCGGCTCACCGGCGAGCAGCACCACCGCGCCCTGAGCTAAACCCGAAGTTACCCGATCAAATTCTTTAATACCAATTTGGTAACGCGGCAAATTTAATTCGGCGGTTGATAAATTAATTGGCGTAGCGGCTGGTAAAGGAGCCATCTTTGCCTGACGGCTTATTGTTTGTCCGGCAGTTGAAATGGTGCCAAATTTACCACATTGATTACAGCGTCCGGCCCATTTAGGGTACTGGGCATCGCAATTAGAACAAGTATAAACGACTGAACTTTTGGGCATACCCCGTATATCAACTTCCAGTGCCAAACGCGGGCTGTCGTTTGTGCTCAATTAATCTTAAGCCTAAAAACCGCCGACCTTGGGTGGTTTTAAGATAATGTTCGCGGCGTTTGGCATCTTTCATATTTAAACAACCTTCAAAGTAAATAAGTTTAAAGGGCTTGCGAAACTTGGTAGAAAAATTAAGACCCTTATTATGTTCTGCTAATCGTCTTTTTAAGTTATTCGTATAACCAATATAATAATCTCCATCCTTAATACTTTCTAAAACATAAGTATACCAGAACATACTGGAAGTTGTATTACGGGGCATA
>DOPF01000083.1 GCA_003512705.1 Patescibacteria group bacterium | reverse complement strand
GATAAAGTATTATCACCGACCTTTAATTTCGTCAGTTTTTTTGGTATAGTGAATAAATAATGCTTGTATTTATGGGACAATTATCCAGACGTCGCAGTTTTGTAGAAATTTTGGCAATTTTTTTAATTGGCCAATTTTTAGTATTCCCCGCAGTTTTGAGCGCCGCCGAGGATAGCAAAAATTGCGATTGGGCAGTGTTAATGACCACNNCGGCAGCCTTGTCCAACTGGCCTAGAGGACGAGCTGGTTAAAAATTATTTTGAATCTTTGCCCGGAGTTAAGTTAGCTAGTCCGGTGGTGTATTATCACCCCAGCTTAGTTCCCGATGACCCTGGCTACGGCTACCAAAAAAATTATTTGGAGGCGATAAAAGCTCCGCAAGTTTGGGATCAATTAGACTCGGCTACTTTGCGTCCGATAATAGCTATTTTGGATTCGGGGGTTGACATAGATAATACCGATCTAAAAAACAATATTTGGTTTAACCCTTGGGAAGTGGCCGGTGATAATGTAGATAATGACCGCAATGGTTTTGTGGACGATAAATACGGTTGGGATTTTGTTGCCCGAAATTCCGACCCCAAACCAAAATTTGATGAAGGTTGGACCGAAGTAGCTATGCAGCACGGCACGGTCGTGGCGGGGGTAGCGGCCGCCGTAGGTAATAATCGCGTCGGGGTAACCGGGGTGGCTTGGGCGGCCCGGATAATGCCTTTGCGGGTGCTTAATGGTCAAGGTATTGGCGATACTGTGACGGTGGCGCAAGCTATTAATTACGCCGTTCAAAATGGCGCGGATATTATTAATTTAAGCTTTGTCGGTCATCTGTCTGATCCAGTTTTGCAAGATGCTATTAAGCGGGCATTTGCCAGTGGGGTGTTAATAGTAGCCGCCTCCGGCAATGAACAGGGGGCGGGGGTCAATTTAAATTTACAGCCGCAGTATCCGGTTTGCGATGACGGCCCTAATGGCGAAAATCAGGTAATTGGCGTGGCCGCCATAGATGAGTCAGACCGAATCGCCGAGTTTTCCAATTTTGGTTACCGCTGCATTGATGTGGCGGCGCCGGGCGTAAAAATTTTCAGCACGCAACTGCAAGTTGCGGGTGATAGTCAGTTTAAAGATGCTTATGGTGGTTGGTGGAGTGGTACATCGGTGGCAGCGCCTTTAGTATCCGGAGCATTGGCGGTACTTAAATCGGTTTTCCCGCGCTTGAGCCCGTCGCAACTGCGGGATTTAGTTATTGCGTCGGGCGATCAAATAGATAATCAAAATCCGTATTTGGCCGGTCAGGTGGGTAGGCGGCTAAATTTACAACAAGCGTTTACCTTGGCTTCCGGCTTGAAATCAGCGCAAAAAAGTCCCTTAGTAATTGCGCCGGCTTCGGCATACTCGCCGCTGGTTGAAACTTTTGATATTTCCGGAGAGCAAATTACTTCCTTTATGGCCTACCACCCTAGTTTTAATGGCGGGGTTAATTTAGCCTTAGGCGACATTAATGGCGACGGCAAGCCGGAAATTATTACCGGTGCGCGCACGGGCGGCGGGCCGCATATTAAGATATTAAATCAGCAAGGCGAAACCTTAAGTCAATTTATGGCTTTTCCCGAAGCGTTTCATGGCGGGGTGACAGTGGCGGCGGGTGATATTAATGCGGACAAGAAAGACGAGGTAATAGTAGGTGTGGGTAGTGGCGGCGTGCCGACGGTGCGTATTTTTGATGAGCTGGGAAATCTACAAAGACAGTTTACGCCCTATGACATCGCTTATACTGGCGGTGTCAATGTGGCCGCTGGTGATGTGGACCGTGATGGTTTGGTTGATATAGTAGTAGCTCCCCAAACCGGTAAACTGCCGGTGCGAGTTTTTGACCGCTTTGGCCGGTTGCAATATCAATTTGAAGCTTATCCTTTTACTTTTCGCGGCGGAATAAATGTAGCCGTCGGTGACATTGACGGTAATGGCAGTTTAGATATTTTAACAGCTCCCGGTGCGGGAGGCGGACCCCAAGTGCGGGTGTTTAATGAGCGCGGTAAAGTTATTACTCAATTTTTTGCTTATGCTAAAACTTTTCGCGGCGGTGCTTATGTAGCGGTGGGTGACATAGATGGCGATGGCAGCCAAGACATCATAACCACCCCCGGCGCCGGTGGCAGTCCGCATGTTAGGGTTTTTAACAACAAAGGCGAAGTTAAGGCGCAGTTCTTTTTGCCCCGCCCTAATTTTTACGGGGGTTTAACAGTGGCGGCGGCGCGCTAGGTTGAAGCCGGGGCTTATGGCGACTACCAGTGATGGGGGCGGCTTTGAATCGGCTTTGGTTGCCTAAACGTGTTTTTCCCATTAAAATAAAGATTAGAACAGTATTTTATGAAATATAAACAAGTAACTGATCGCCCTAATATTTTGGTTGCTGGCGGGCCCCGCCCGCCTCGCCAGCGAGTCAGCCATATGTATTACACTTATGTTTTGGAGAGCTCGCGATAGTGCTTTGTATATTAGTTCAACTAATCATTTAAAAGATCGTTTTGATTATCATCGGAAAGGAATCGTCTAGCTGGCTCGCGTGGCGGGCGAGTGACTAAATAAAATTATTATGTCGCATTATAAAAAAATTCTTGATAGGTCAAACATTGTGGTGGCCGGTGGGGCGGGGTTTATCGGCTCGCATTTATGCGACCGATTGGTGGCTGACGCCAATGTTATTTGCGTTGACAATTTTGTCACCGGTGCGGAAGAAAATATTGACCTGCTGCTTAAAAATGAGCATTTTAAGTTTATCAAACATGACTTGCGCGAGAATTTAAACTTAAGCCAACTTCCAGAATTAGACGAATTTAAAATTAAGTACCAAGGCGTCCAGCAAATTTATCACTTAGCTTGCCCCACCAGTCCGCGCGATTACCGTAGACTGCCCATAGAAACTTTAGAGGCTAATGCCTTAGCCACCAAACATTTGCTGGATATGGCGGTTGAATATGAAGCGCGATTGGTTTTTAGTTCCACCTCGGCTATTTACGGAGAACCAGAAAAATCTAAACCCTTTACTGAAGACCACTGGGGGTTTATTGATCATTTAGGTAAGCGCAGTTGTTATAACGAAGGAAAAAGATTTGCCGAAACTATGGTGGTAAATTTTGGTGAACATAGACACGTGGATTGGCGTATTGCGCGCGTTTTTAATACCTACGGCCCACGACTAAAGGCCGAAGACGGTCGTTTGATTCCCGATTTTGTTAGTCGCGCTTTAAATAATCGGCCGCTGATTATTTTTGGTTCGCCCCATGCCATGTCTACTTTTTGTTATATCAGCGATATTGTTGACGGCTTGATGAAGTTGATGGCCAGTGACACGACTGGCGTCTATAATTTAGGCCACCCGGACGCTGTGGAAATCGGCAAAGTGGCGGCCACTATTATTGCCTTGACTAATTCCACCTCTAAGGTTGATATTGATAACCAAATACCGGACTATATTGTTCGTCAGGGAATACCCAACATAACTAAGGCGCGTGATCAACTAGGGTGGTTTCCGTTAATTTCTTTAGCCCAAGGGTTAGAAAAGACTATTGATTATATTAAAGCTCACCAGGGGGTATTGGGAGTAAAGGCTTAGTATGTCCAATTCGTTTGTTTTTACTTCGGAATCGGTCACCGAAGGTCACCCCGATAAAATTTGTGATCAGATTTCCGATACGATTTTAGATGAATTGTTGCGGCAAGACCCGTATACTAGAGCGGGTATAGAAGCGTTTGCGACGTCGGGGGTAATAATTGTGGCCGGGGAAGTTTCTACCCGGGGATTTGTGGACGTGCAAAAAACCGTACGCGCACTTATAAAAAAAATCGGTTATAATAATCCCGATTATGGTTTAGATTGGGAAGACGCTGGCGTGTTGGTTTCACTGCATGAGCAAAGCCCCGACATAAAGCGCGGCGTCGTGCAAGGCAAGGTTAAGCTGGGCGCGGGCGATCAAGGCTTAATGTTTGGCTATGCCTGCCGCGAAACTAAAGAACTTATGCCGCTACCGATTATGCTGGCTCATAAATTAGCCAGACGCCTGGCTGTGGTTAGGCACACGGGTCAGATAAAGTATTTACGCCCCGACGGCAAAACCCAAGTGGCCGTTGAGTACCGTAATGGTAAGCCGGTGCGGGTGCGTAATATTGTTATGGCGGCGCAGCATCATCCCGAAGTGGGGCAGACTAAACTTAGGCGTGACATTATTAGTCAGGTTATTAAGCCGGTGGCCGGGAAGTGGGTTGATAACAAAACTGATTTTTTTATTAATCAGACCGGCCGTTTTGTGTCGGGTGGTCCCGAAGCCGATACTGGGCTTACTGGCCGCAAAGTTATAGTTGATACTTACGGCGGTAAAGGTCGGCATGGCGGCGGATGTTTTTCGGGCAAAGACCCGTCTAAAGTTGATCGATCAGCTACCTATATGGCTCGGCATATTGCCAAAAATTTAGTGGCCGCTAGCCTGGCCGATGAATGCGAAGTGGAACTCGCTTATGTTATTGGTCGGTCAGAACCAGTGTCTTTAAATGTAAATACCTTTGGCACAGGAAAGTTAGGTGAAGATAAATTATCGCGTCTTGTCCAAAAAATTTTTCCGCTTACACCCCACGGCATAATTGACTATTTAAAGCTGCGCCGCCCGATTTATGCGGCCACAGCGGTGTATGGTCATTTTGGACGCAGTGAAGCTTCGTTCACTTGGGAAAAATTGAATCAGGTTAAGCGCTTGCAAAAATATTTATGAAAGTTGTGGTAACGGGTGGGGCGGGCTTTATCGGTTCCCATCTGGTTGATTCATTGTTGGCCAGAAATTACGAGGTGGTTGTGATAGATAATTTATCAACTGGTGTAAGGAAAAATGTCCCAGGCCGCGCTAAATTTCATAAACTTGATATCAGGTCCAACAAAATCAGACCGCTGCTTAAAAAAATATCACCGGATTATGTATGCCATCTGGCGGCTCAGGTAAGTGTTACGGCTTCACAGGCTGATGCGGCCCAAGACGCCGACATAAATATTTTAGGAGCATTAAATTTAGCCGAGGCGGTTAAAACTTTGCCTATAAAAAAATTCTTGTTTGCGTCATCCGGCGGCGCTATATATGGTGAGGCCAGTTTAATTCCCACACCAGAATCCGAGCCAGCCGAACCACTATCGGCTTACGGATTGGCCAAGTATACCGTGGAACGTTATTTAGATTATTATGAGAAAACTTTTGGCTTGCCGGTTGGGGTAGCGCGTTTGTCTAATATTTACGGTCCGCGGCAATTAACCAGCGCCGAATCAGGTGTAGTGAGTATTTTTTCCCAAAAAATATTACGCGATGAAGAATTGCCACTGCATGGCGGGGGCGAGCAGACCAGGGACTATTTATATGTGGCCGATACAGTTGGCGGAATCGTAAGCTTAATGGAGAACGGTCGGGGTGTTTATAATTTTGGCACCGGTATAGAAATTTCGGTTAAAGAGTTGGCCAAAGTCATGGGGCAAATAGTCGGGCGGCCGCCGCGGGTGGCTTATGCGCCCCCCCGCAGTCAAGTAGAGTTAGGACGCAGCGCTTTAAAATGCGACCAGGCCCGTAAAGATTTAAACTGGCGACCGCAAACAAAATTAGAACAAGGGTTGCATCTTACCCTGGATTGGTTTAAAAAAGAAGTATTATGACAGTAGTTATCATACCAGCGTTTAACGAGGCCAAAACCATTGCCGATGTGGTAAAATCTATCTTGCCTTTGGTGGATAAAATTATAGTAGTTGATGATGGTTCAAGTGACGCCACTGGGTCGCGGGCGCAAGCTGCCGGCGCGATAGTCTTAAAGCATATAGTGAATCGCGGGTATGGTGCGGCCTTGGTTACCGGCACTGACTACGCTTTAGCTATTGGTGCGCAATACTTGGTTCATTTTGATGCCGATGGTCAATTTGAAGCTAAAGAAATTGAACGTTTATTAGAGCCCCTAAAAGTCGGCGCTACGCAGGTTACATTAGGCTCAAGGTTTTTGGGTAAAGCGCATAATTTGCATTGGTTAAGAAGGGCGATGATTAAATTAGCCACTATTTTTACTTGGGCTTGGTCAGGTGTTAAATTGACTGACGCCCATAATGGTTTTCGGGCCTTTACCGCCGCCGCCGCCAGTCAGATGAAGTTGCGGCACAATGGTATGGCGGTAAGTTCGGAAATAGTGGATGAAATAGCCCGGCTTAAATTGGGCTACCGAGAAGTGCCGGTGACAGTGCACTATACCGATTACTCACTGTACAAGGGACAGCCCCTGTCGGGTAAGTGGCAAATTATTCGCGACTTAGTTATTGGTAAATTTATAAACAAATAATATGTCGGTAATTCAAATTGTCATTTTGCTGTTTGTGCTGTATGTTTGGCTACGGCTTTATCTAAAATTCAAAAAAGGCGAGCTGTTGTTACGGGAATTTGTGGAGTGGTTTGCTTTGTGGTTACTAGTGGCTTTAGTCACTATATTGCCTGACGCCGCCAGTTATGTTGCCAATTTATTGGGCGTCGGCCGCGGGGCCGATTTGGTGGTATATTTGGCTTTATTGTTAATATTTTATTTACTATTTAAAATTTTTCTGCGCTTGGAAAAAAGTGAGCAACAGTTCACCAAAGTAGTGCGTGAAATGGCTTTAAGAGATAAAGAGAAAGGAGATAAATAATATGTTGGCCAAAATAAAAAATTATCAAAATTGGGCGCCGTTATTTTTGCGTATCGGTTTAGCCTTTATATTTTTATGGTCATCTTTAAGTAAATTATTAGCCAACACCGATGCCTTGGGTGTATGCACCAACATAGAAGAAGCGGTTTCTTTGGTGGGCAGTTTTACTTGGTTGCCGATATCGCCCGAATTGTTTGTTACTATACAGTCGTGGGCGGAATTGGTGTTGGGTGTCGTGCTGCTGGCTGGTCTTTGGCTTGATTTAGCCGCTCTAGCTACTAGCGTAGTATTTATTTTATTTTTTATTTTTCTGGATTTTGATTTGGTTTGGAAGAATGTGGCTATATTAGGCGCTTCTTTAGCTTTATTGATGTTGCCAGCTGATCCTATGAGTTTAGATAGCCGGTTAAAATTTCCAG
This sequence comes from Patescibacteria group bacterium, assembly GCA_003512705.1. Taxonomy (GTDB): domain Bacteria; phylum Patescibacteriota; class Patescibacteriia; order Veblenbacterales; family UBA10138; genus UBA10001. The sequence goes on along the minus strand of DOPF01000083.1, from coordinate 5,681 downwards.
CCGGCCATAACCATAGTCAATGAAAATAGGTATTGTTATCGTTAGCTATAATGGTTTAAAATACTTGCCCGCCGTTTTAAAAAGTGCCTGCGACTACGGCGAGCGGGCTGAGATTTACGTAGTTGATAACGCCTCTAGTGATGATTCCGTCGACTACGTAAAAAAGAATTGGCCGGCGGCTAAACTAACAGTTTGTCAAACCAATTTGGGCTTTGCTGGGGGGTATAATGTTGGTATCAAACAGGCCTTGGCCGATGGCGCTGAGGCGGTATTGTTATTAAATCAAGATACGGCATTAACCGCCGGCGGTGTAGGTAAATTGGCCAGCTTCTTGGAGCAAAACCCAAAATTGGGTTTGGTACAACCTAGAGTTAGTTTGCCTAATGGACGGGTAAATAGCTTAGGCAACTGTTATCACTATCTGGGTTTTGGCTACGCCGGCGGTAATGGTTACAGTTACGATGCCGCGCTGCGACGATTACCTTGGTTTAAAAAGCAATCTGATATACCTTATTTCAGCGGGGCGGCGGTTTTAATAAGAGCGGAGGCTTTAAAGCAAGTGGGAGGGTTTGATGAACATTTATTTTTGTATCACGAGGATTTAGAATTGGGACTGCGCATGCGCTGTTATGGTTGGGGAATGCAGGTAGTGCCGGAAGCTGAAGTTATTCATCATTATCATTTTGCCCCTATTGCGAATAATTTTTATTACATGGAACGTAATCGCTTCTTGGTTTGGTTTAGTTATTTTAAATTACCAACCTTAGCATTATTGCTTGTGCCGTTAATTTTGGCTGACCTAGCCTTAATGGCATCAAGTATTTTTAGTGGTTGGTTTGGTGTCTATTTAAGATCGCGGGGATATTTTTTTACTTTATCGGCCTGGCGATATATTTTTAGAAAAAGGCACGAGGTAAGAAAATTTAAAACCATTACCGACAAGTATTTATTAAGTTTTGCCAGCGGTGTTATTCATTGGCAAGAAAGCGACGCTTGGTATGTGCGTTTTGTATTCAATCCACTGGCTAGTTTGGGTTGGTTTATAATAAAACCCTTAATTCGTTGGTAGGTTCGTGCTAGTCTAAAGATATGAAAATAGCACAAGTGGTTTGCGTTTGGCCGCCTTACGGCGGCGGTATGGGGCGGGTGGCTTTTGAATATTCAAAAATATTATCCACTGAACACCAGGTAACAGTTTTTACTCCGAGTTATTCACCCAGCCAAACTGTTTCGGAAATTGCCGGTGTGGAGATTAAGCATTTAAAATCGGCCATAAAGTATGGTAATGCCGTTTGGCTGCCGCAGCTGCCGGGGTTAATAAAAGATTTTGATGTAATTCACTTGCATTATCCTTTTTTTGGCGTACATGAATTTATTAGGCCCAGACCAAGACAAAAATTAATTGTCAATTACCATATGCGGCCGCAAGCACGTGGATTAGCTTCATTAATTTCCAGCCCAGACAGCCGGTGGTCAGAAAAATTGTTGGTCAAACGTGCTAGTACTTGGATTGTGTCTAGCCATGATTTCGCCGATGTTATAGTCAGACCAAGGTTGGGAAACATAAAAATAAACATTTTACCATTTGGCGTTGATGTCAATTTTTTGCCTGGCCAGGCAAAAAAAGGCATTAAAGATAATTTGGGTATTAGAGAGGGTGAAAAAGTTATTTTGTTTGTGGGCGGACTAGACAGTCAGCATTATTTTAAGGGCTTGCCGGTATTGTTAAGAGCGTTGTCAGGTCTTGAAAAGGTAAAGTTGATTGTGGTGGGGGAGGGTAATTTAAGGCCTAAATACGAATTGCAGGTTAGTCAATCAGAGCTTAATAATAAGGTCATTTTTGCCGGCGCAGTTACTCGAAGTAATTTACCCGACTATTACCGTTTGGCCGATATATTTGTTTTATCATCCATAAATAGCGCCGAGGCCTTTGGACTAGTAATTTTAGAAGCGGCTGCCTGCGGGGTGCCGGCAGTGGTTACAGATTTACCTGGACCAAGATCACTGGTGAAAGATGGGCAAACTGGTTTAGTCGCCCGCATCGGCGACGCCAGTTCACTAGCCGACAAAATTAGCGCATTGCTCAAAGATGATAGTTTACGAGAAAAGATGGGCCGGTCTGCCCATGAATTGGTGGAGCAAAATTACCGCTGGTCCACAATCGGCTCGCAACTTTTAAAACTGTATCAGGAATTATGAAAATAGGAATTGTTACCAATTTATATCCGCCCCTAGTCCGCGGCGGGGCCGAATGGCTGACATATCTGGTAGCGCGGGAATTTGTTAAGCAAGGACATCAAGTAATAGTTATTACTTTAGCGGCACCGGGAGCAGCGGGGGGTGATCACGGTGTGGGTAAAACCGAGGAGGGTGTGAAAGTTTATCGGTTTAATACCGGTTATATTTATCACTATTTAAATGCGGCTAATCACGCCAGGCCCGTACGGTTGTTTTGGCATATTCAGCACTTGTTTAATTGGCCGTTGCGTAATCAAATTGTCAGGGTATTAATGGCCGCGCGTTGTGATTTGATTATAAGTTCAAATTTAATGGGTTTAAGTTTTAATCTACCCAAAACTTTAAAAACCTTGGCTAAAACTTATGTACATATTGCCCATGATGTTCAGTTACTGCATCCATCGGGGTTGTTTATGGTTGGTGAGACCAGAGGTGGCCGGCTGGAGAGTCTGTACCAATCCATAACGCGGTGGTTATTTAATTCGCCGACCGTAGTGGTTTTTCCCTCCCAGTGGCTAGAACAAGAATACGTCCAGCGGGACTTTTTCCCAAATAGCCGAAAAATTGTTTTAAGAAATCCATCTCTCGACTTTGTTAGTGCCGACACGGCGGCAAGCACAAATAAATTTAATTTGCTTTACGTAGGGCAAGCCGAGGAGCACAAAGGAATTTTTTGGTTGCTTGAAACTCTAAAAAATATTAATGATACGGCCTGGAAATTAGATTTGGCGCTTACAGGTCAGACCGGCGATCGGCAAAGAATAAATAGATTAGTAGCCAGTGACTCTAGGATTAAGGTTTGGGACAATTTACCACAAGAAGAAATTAATAAAAAATACCAACAAGCGGGTGTGGTGGTGGTGCCCTCGCTTTGTCACGAGAATGCGCCGGTTTCCATTTTGTTGGCCTTAGCCGCCGGCACGCCAGTGCTAGCTTCCAATGCTGGCGGCATCGCTGAATTGGTTGGGGATAATCAAACTGGATATTTATTTAAGCCTGGCGACCAAACCGAGTTTACAAATAAACTAAAGTTATTAACACCCGCGACGGTAGCGGAATTTCACGCTAATATAAAAAACACATACCAACCAGTGCCTTTGGCCGAGTATGGCCAAAAATTAATTTCGTTTGGTCAGTAAAAATTTTTCGTTAGCAACAGTATTGGCTAAAAGTTTGGCCACNNAACATTAACATCCCCGCAAGGTTTGCCGTTATGTACCGTAAAGCCAGCGTCAATTACTACGGCGTTAGGTTTTACCATGGAAGCACGAATTAAATTATATTTTCCCACGGCACTGATAACTATATCAGCTTGTCTGGTGTAATAACCTAGATTCTTAGTGTCTTTGCTGCAGACAGTTAAAGTTACCGGCTTTTGTAGTAAGACATTGGCAATCGGTCGGCCAATTAACCACCCGCGACCCACCACCACTATGTGCTTGCCGGCCAGGGGTATTTTGTGATATCGCAATACTTCCATAATGGCCGATGGGGTAGGGGGTTCTAATCTGTTTTCGGCTGAAGCCAATTGCCCCCAAGTAGTATAAGTCATTAAATCAATATCCAATTCGGGTTTAATGGCGTTTAGAATTTTTTTGCTGTCGTATTTGCGGGGTAGTGGTAACTGGACAATAATGCCCGATAATTTTCTGGCTTGTATTTTATGCATCCGCGCTACCACTTGAGCGGTAGCTAGTTTAGTTGGCAAATGATAAAGAGAAAATTTAACGCCAATTTTCTCGGCCGCCTCGCGCTTTTTTTTGATATATGTAAGGGACGACTGGTCGTTTCCCAATAAAACAATGGCCAAGTGGGGAATAATTCGGCGATTGTTAAGCGCGCGTACCTTAACCTTAGTTGTGGCTAAAATTTGGTCAGCAATTTTTCTACCATTAACTATCATAGGCATTATCACCATTTTAGCAGGTTTTAATAGTCCTGTCTCTAAAATTTACATAGTAAGTATAAGCACTTGTTTTGCTATTTACCCTTTCGCGCGAATCAGTAAATAGTGTATACTGGGGATATGAGATTAAGAGAGTTGGAAAAAGTATACAAGGCCCTGGGCGCCAGAAAGAGGTTAGAGATACTAAAACTCTTGGCTGATGGTAAAGAGTTGGCGGTGGGTGATATAGCGGCAGCCATTCATTTGTCTTTTAAATCAACCTCTAAGCATCTGGTATTATTGCGGCAAGTAGGGTTTTTGGAGCGACGACAATTTGGGTTCGCGGGCTTATATAGCCTGGAGGATAGGTTGCCGACTTTATTACAGCAGCTTATTAAACAAATCCGTCAAGCTGGTTGAAAATTTTATTAATAAGTCACTCACTGGGGTCGTGGACTTTTACCCTTTCGCGCGAAAGGGTAAAAGGTAAAAGGAGGATTTTTGTGGACTAGAGGTGTGGGGTGTATTGATAAGGTGGTGGGCATTGAGATTGTTACTATAACGGTAATTTATTTTATTCACAAAAGAATTATTCAGCCAATATTATTTTATTGACGGCATAATAGATTAAAGCGGACTTTTGATATTTTTAAGCACGGGATTGGTTACTTGAGTATATCTTTGAGTGGTTCTAATATTCCGGTGCCCCAACAATTCTTGAACGTAGCGAACATCTACCCCGTTTTCCAATAAGTGAGTGGCAAAGGAATGTCTGAGAGAATGAAAGGTAGCGTCTTTTTTTATACCAGTGAGCCGCAGGTTTTTTTCAAAAATTTTCTGAGCCGTTCTGGTAGTTAACTTACCGCCCCGTTCACTTGCAAAAACAAGCGCATACTTGGCTTTTCCCGCTAGTAACACCCCAAGTTCACCGATAAGCTTTTTTGGCAGTACGGTCAGGCGATCTTTTTGGCCTTTGGCTTGTTTAATGTGAATAGTCATTTCTTCTAAATCCAAATCTTGAACTTTTAGTGAAACCACTTCGCTTACCCGAAGGCCAGCGCCGTAAGCCACTGATAAAAGAAGTCGGTGTTTAGTATTTTTCGGGGCGTGCAAAATTTTTCCGATCTCACTCCGTGAAAGAACTACCGGCAAATTTATTGGTTTTTTCGCCAATTGTATTTCAATTTGTTGCGGAGTTTTTACTATATTTAGATAGTAAAACTTAATAGCGTTCAAAAATAAATTTCGGGCTTGTGGCGACATCCTTTTTTCCGCACAATGGAGTAGAAAATTTTTGATGTTTTCCTCATCCAGTGTCTGAAAATCGTTTTTTTTGAAAGTAAAATATTCCCGCAGACCGTAAAGGTAGCTTTTTATGGTTTTGGGGCTGTAATTACGGACTCTGAGGTATCGCTCGGTTTTTTGCAACTCCGTTTGCATAATTGCTTGAAAATCAGTAAAATTCAATTAGTTTCTATACTATCAAAGACTATCATGAGTTCGCATAATATACAACTTAGGTATTAAATTACGAAAACACATCGCATAATAACCAGTT
>DOPF01000051.1:10629-11700 GCA_003512705.1 Patescibacteria group bacterium | reverse complement strand
GAGCGCGGTATTACCATTACCGCCGCCGCCACTACTTGTTTTTGGAAAAGTTATCGCATAAATATTATTGATACTCCCGGACACATAGACTTTACCATTGAAGTAAAGCGAAGCTTGCGCGTACTNNGATTTTTACGCCGACCTTGCCTCAATTCACGAACGGTTAACCAAGAACGCGCACCCGGTGCAGCTGCCCATTGGCGCGGCGGAAACTTTTACCGGATTGATTGATTTATTAAGGCGCAAGGCCGTAATTTATAAAGATGAATTGGGTAAGGAATGGGACGAGAGCGATGTTCCCGCTGATATGACGGACAAAGTTGAGGAATATAGGCATAAATTAGTGGAGGCGATAGCCGAACACGACGATCAATTATTGCATTCATATTTGGAAGGTAAAGAAATTCCCATAGCCGATTTAAAGCGCGTATTAAGAAAGGCCAGTATTGCCAACGCGATTGTGCCGGTTTTTTGCGGTTCAGCCTTAAAAAATAAAGGCGTGCAGTTTTTGCTGGATGGGGTGGTAGATTATTTACCTTCGCCGCTAGATGTGCCGCCCATTAAAGCGGTTGACCCGCAGACTAAAGCGGAAGTTGCCCGGCACCCTTCAGACACCGATCCGTTTTCGGCCCTGGCTTTTAAAATTGCCACCGACCCCTTTGTGGGTAAACTAGCTTTTTTTAGAGTGTATTCAGGTACCTTGAAAGCCGGCTCGTACGTTTTAAACTCGTCCACAGGCGTTAAAGAGCGTTTAAGTAGAATAGTGCGATTGCATGCTAATCATCGCGAGGATGTAGACGAAGTTTACGCCGGCGATATAGCGGCGGCGGTGGGTTTAAAACAAACCACCACCGGTAACACTTTATGTGACGAAGACAAGCCGGTAATTTTAGAGTCCATTTCCTTTCCCGAGCCGGTTATTTCGGTGGCGATAGAACCTAAGACTAAAGTTGATCAGGAAAAGATGGGCTTTGCCTTGCAAAAACTGGCCGAAGAAGATCCGTCGTTCCGGGTGCGTACGGATGAGGAAACATCACAAGTCATTATTTCCGGCATGGGTGAATTACACTT
>DOPF01000051.1:10072-10576 GCA_003512705.1 Patescibacteria group bacterium | reverse complement strand
GGCGGGGTAATTCCCAGAGAATTTATTGCGCCGATCGGCAAGGGTGTTAGAGAGGCGGCGGATAACGGTGTGTTAGCCGGCTATCCAATTGTCGATGTCAAGGTGTCAGTCTACGATGGTACCTATCACGATGTGGACTCGTCCGAGGCGGCGTTTAAAATTGCCGGTTCCATGGCGTTTCAAGAAGCCTTTAAACGCGGTAGCCCATATTTATTAGAACCAATAATGAAGATAGAAGTTATTATGCCGGAAAATTATATGGGCGAAGTAATTGGCGATATAAATTCTAAACGCGGTCAAGTTTTAGAAATGCGCGACCGTAGCGGTATCAAAGTTGTAGATGCCCACGTGCCCCTGGCCGAATTATTTGGCTACGCCACCCTGTTACGTTCCATGACGCAAGGGCGCGGTTCTTACTCTATGGAATTTGATCATTATGCCGAAGTGCCCCGAAACGTTGCTGAATCCATTATCGGGGATAAGGGGAAGAAGTAAGAATTTAAG
>DOPF01000051.1:4550-10018 GCA_003512705.1 Patescibacteria group bacterium | reverse complement strand
TATTTGGATTTATAATTAATTTATTATTTATGGACCAATCTTTAGGAGAATTAATTGAACGGCTATCAGCGCGCGGGGAGCGGGTAGTAATCGTGGGTAAGGGAGAACCAGTGGTTATTCTACCTCTGTCCGAGTATGAAAAACTAACCGCTGGACAAACCATGATGTTTGATGATAATCGCGGACGGAGTGAAAATCAGCGGCTAGAATCAGTGGACCTGCCTAGTGGTATGATGCCGGATGATGATCAGTACTTTCCCGAGCCTTTATAGCGAGTAGGGTCCTCTTTGGTAGGGGGTGGATAGGGCTTGCCAAGGTTGACCCTTTGTGTTAAATTGAAACAGCTAACTAATTTAATTAAGCAAGGTTTTAAGGTTCAGCAAAATAAATTTCTTATTTTATCAGCTAACCTTAGCCATATTTTAGGAGATTAAAACCATGACTGAAAAATTTGATCGTTCTAAGCCGCACATGAATATTGGTACCATTGGTCACGTTGANNGGAACCATTGGTCACGTTGACCATGGTAAAACCACCTTAACGGCAGCTATTTTAAAGACTTTGTCCGTAACTGGTCATAAGGCCCAAGACAAAAACGTGGATCAAATTGATAATGCGCCCGAGGAAAAAGCGCGCGGTATTACTATTAATACTGCGCACGTTGAATACGAAACTGACAAGCGACATTATGCTCACGTTGATTGTCCGGGACACGCTGACTACGTTAAGAACATGATCACGGGTGCCGCCCAAATGGACGGAGCTATTTTGGTGGTGTCGGCCGCTGATGGTCCGATGCCGCAAACTCGGGAACACATTTTGCTAGCCCGTCAGGTAGGTGTACCTTATATTGTGGTATTTTTGAACAAGGTTGATATGGTAGATGAAAAAGATTTAGTTGATTTGGTGGAAGAGGAAGTTCGTGATTTGCTAAATAAATATGAATTCCCCGGTAAAGAAATCCCCGTCATTCGCGGTTCGGCTCTAAAGGCTTTGGCAGCAGCCAATGCTGGTAAGAAGGACGACGAGGCCATAAAGCCGATTTTGGAATTGATGGCCAAGATTGATGAATATATTCCCGAGCCGAAGCGGCCGGTTGATCAACCTTTCTTAATGCCAATAGAAGATATTTTCTCAATTGAAGGTCGCGGCACGGTAGTTACCGGAAGAATTGAACGCGGTATAGTAAAAGTTAACGAGGAAGTGGAAATCGTTGGTTTACGCGATACGCAAAAAACCGTGGTAACGGGTATTGAAATGTTTAATAAGTCATTAGACGAGGGTCGAGCGGGCGACAATGCTGGTATTTTGCTGCGGGGTTCCAAAAAGGAAGATGTTGAACGTGGCCAAGTATTAGCTAAACCAGGAAGTGTCACTCCACACTCTGAATTTGATGCGAGTGTATATATTTTGAGTAAAGAAGAAGGTGGTCGCCATACCCCTTTCTTTAAGGGTTATAAGCCGCAGTTCTATATCCGTACGACTGATGTTACCGGTGAGGTTGAATTACCAGCCGGCGCGGAAATGGTTATGCCCGGCGATCAAGTAAATCTCAAAATTAAACTTATCTCGCCCGTGGCTTTGGAAGAGAAGACTCGCTTTGCTATTCGCGAGGGTGGGCATACGGTCGGCGCTGGTGTGGTAACTAAAATTATTAAGTAAGCCGAATATTGATTGAACCTTTTTTTGCTCTTGGTCTTTTTAAACTAAACACATGACTGCGGTTAAACGAGCCGATACCACGGACTCATTAGTGGGAGAAACCGAAGCGAAGTCGCGCTTGCGTATTAGAATTCGCGCTTATGATAATAAGATTATTGATCAGTCCATACGCACTATTCTAGATACCGCCTTGCGGGCCGGAGCGACTATCGTCGGCCCCATTCCGTTGCCCACCGAGAAGAAGCATTATAGTGTTATTCGTTCCGCCTTTGTACATAAAAATTCACAAGAGCAATTTGAAGTCAGAGTTCATAAGCGATTATTAGATATCTTAGAACCTACGCCAAAGATTATTGATTCCTTAACGAATTTAAACTTACCAGCCGGCGTAGATGTGGAAATTAAAATGATGTAAATCTTTATCCCCCCGCTCAGCGGCGGGGGATAAAGATTAAATCCCGGAAGTTGAAGGGTTGATGTAGGTGACTCCGCCGCGGGCGGGGTCAAACCAGTCAGCGCCCACTTCTAAAAAAATGGGATTAAGGATTATTCACCAACAACTACTATTAAACATTATCAGGTTTATATGCTTCCGTTCAAAAGGGTTGTGGTGCAATAACAATTGAACGGTTTTTTATTTAAACATGGATACTAAATTTACTATTAACTTTAAAACCAGTAAAGCAAAGCCCAGTAGTGAGCTTGGCTTTACGACTGGGTTGATATACTGGGTATGCCCAGTAATACAACTTCGCTTAAGCTCGTCGGGCAAAATATGATAAACTAATGAACTATCTGAATTACAAAATAATAAGTATTAATAAATTTATTACAACTCGCTTAGGTTTTTGCCCAGCGAAGTTGATATACTGGGTATGCCCAGTAATACAACTTCGCTGCAACTCGTTCTAGGCCGTATTCTAAAAAATTTCTATGAATTTAATATTTATCTTAACTGTTAATTTTTCGAATGGTCACCTCGTTGCAGGTAAGGCCTAGCGAAGTTGATATACNNGGGTATGCCTAAGTTCTTAATTGGTAAAAAAAATATAATGACGCGTCAGTTCGCGGCCGACGGCAAACAAATCCCCGTAACGGTGGTGGAGGCTACGCCATGCGTGGTGGTGGCTTTGCGCAGCAAAGATAAGAACGGTTATGAGGCGGTGCAACTAGGCTCGGGCGCGGGCAAGCGAACGGCCAAATCAGTCGCCGGACAATTTAAGGATCTGGGTAAATTCACCGCCGTACACGAGTTTAGAGTGGAGGCAGTTAAAGATTATCAACTTGGTCAAAAATTAGATGTAACTCAATTTGTCGTGGGTGACAAAGTTAAAGTGGTCGGCGTAAGTAAAGGCAAGGGCTTTCAGGGAGTAGTTAAACGCCACGGTTTTCACGGTTCACCAGCTTCGCATGGACACAAAGATCAATTACGCATGCCTGGTTCAATTGGTGCCGGTGGGGTGCAGCGCGTATTTAAGGGGTTAAGAATGGCCGGACGCATGGGCGCCGATAAAACATCAGTACTTAATTTGGAAGTAGTAGCCATAAAACCAGAGTTGAATCAAATTTGGCTTAAAGGGGCAGTGCCGGGTGCCATAAGAAGTAAATTGTTTATAGAATCTTTATAATATGGTAGCCCCGATCGAACTTAACATAATTGATACCAACGGTAAGCAGGTGTCTAAACAGGTACTACCCACTCAAGCTTTAGAACAAAAAGTAAAGCCGACATTGGTGCATCAAGTGGTGGTGGCTTATGAGGCTAACCGCCGAGCCGGAACCGCTCATACTAAAACCAGGGCCGAAGTATCTGGTGGCGGCCGCAAACCTTGGCGGCAAAAGGGTACCGGACGGGCACGTCATGGTTCTATACGTTCGCCATTATGGGTTGGCGGCGGTGTTACCTTTGGACCTCGCAGCAGCCGAAATTACCAGCAGAAAATTAATAAAAGTGTTAAAGAACAGGCTTTAAAAATGGTGGTGGCGGATAGATTAAAGCGGGGCAAGGTTACGGTTTGTCAAAGTTATCCCAGTGAATTAAAAACCAAGGTAATTGCCAGTTGGCTTAAAAAATTAAATTTAGATGGTCGTAAATTACTGGTGGTACTAGATGATGCTGAGCGGGGACAGGTGCGGGCCTGGAAAAATTTACCCAACGTAGAATTGATGGCTCTGCGCCATGTAAATCCGTATGATTTAGTAAAAAAATCCCATTGGTTTATGTCGGAAGCGGTTCTAAAAAATTTATTATCCAAATTATTTAAATCTTAGTATGCCCGAGTTAACAACCCAGTNNGGGTTGATATACTGGGTATGCGCTGGTTTAACAAAGACAAGGCCAAACGACTGGAAGCCCCTAAACCTTTGGCTCCCGAGGCTGGGGAGGCGGCACCTAAGCCGGCTACCCAAATCTTGTTAGGTTCTTTAAGTTTAGTGGCCCGGCCGCATCAATCTGAAAAAGCCGTTAGATTGGAACAGGCCAACCAGTACACCTTAGCGGTTTTACCCGGGGCACAAAAAAATGAACTGAAGAAGCAGTTGGAAAAGGCTTATGGTGTTCATGTTTTAAAAATTTCGTCGGTTAGGTTACCAGGTAAAAAAGTTCGTCAGCGTCAAACCTGGGGCCAAAGGTCAACCCGCCGTTATTTCCGAGTCCGTTTAAAGGCCGGTGAAGTTTTAGATGTCAATAAAGTTAAAAAATAATTTAGGATTTAGTGGCTTTAGCCACCACCCCCGCCGATGGCGGGGTGAAAGCCAAGCTTTCATTAGAATTTAGGATTTTAAATAATTATGCCCCGTAATACAACTTCGCTTAAGCTTATCTCGCAAAATAATTTTCAATCTATGATATTAAATAACGATTCGACATTTATCATTAATTTTTTAAACTTGGCTCGCTTAGGTTTTTGCGAGCGAAGTTGATATACGGGGTATGCCAGTTAAATTATACCAACCNNACTACTCCCGGACGGCGTCACGCTGGTATATTGGTGCGGCCGAAAATTAAACGTCAGGACAGAATAAAAGTAAAAAGTTTGCTTCAGGCAAACCCTTTTTCCGGCGGCCGTAATAATCAGGGAAAAATTACCACTCGTAATCGGGGCGGCGGCGTTAAACGCCTGCTTAGGCTGGTTGATTTTAAACAAGATAAATTTGATGTGCCGGCGCGTGTGCTGACAATAGAGTATGATCCTTCTCGAACAGCCGCCGTGGCCTTAGTGCAGTATGCGGATGGTGAAAAGCGATATGTCTTGGCACCTGATGATTTAAAATTGGGTGGCCAAGTGTTGTCTTCACATAAACAAATTCCGTTGCAATTAGGTAATCGCTTACCGCTTAAATATATTCCCGCCGGCTTATACATACATAATGTTGAACTAGTGCCGGGCGGCGGCGGTATTTTAGCCAGATCAGCCGGCTCGTGGATGCAGGTTTTGTCGCAAGACGGCGATTGGATTCGAGTTAAAGTACCGTCGAGCGAAGTTCGATTATTATCCAAAGATTGTCTGGCTTCAATTGGCCAACTTAGCAATATTGACCACTCTAATGTTCGTTTGGGATTAGCTGGCCGGCGTCGCCGCAAGGGTTTTAAACCGCATGTGCGCGGTAAGGCTATGAATCCAGTAGATCACCCTCATGGCGGCGGCGAAGGTCATAATCCGATTGGTTTAAAACACCCTAAAACCCCTTGGGGAAAGCCCGCCTTAGGCGTTAAAACTCGTTCGCAAACTAAGTGGACTAATAAGTTTATCGTAGCTCGACGTAATCGAAATTAATTTATCCCCGTAATACAACCCAGTACTAG
>DOPF01000051.1:2125-4543 GCA_003512705.1 Patescibacteria group bacterium | reverse complement strand
ACTGGGTTGATATACGGGGTATGTCTCGAAGTTTAAAAAAAGGACCTTTTGTCCATCATGCCATTTTAGAAAAGCTGGCCAAGATTAAACCCGGTACCAAGCAAATTATCAAGACTTGGTCGCGCGGTTCTACCATCACCCCGCCAATGGTTGGTTATACCTTTGGAGTGCATAATGGCAAAACTCATACCGAAGTTTTAATTGTGGAGAATATGGTTGGTCATAAGCTCGGCGAGTTTGCCCCGACCCGAAAATTCGTAGCCCACGGCGGTAAGATGGCCAAAGAGCAGGAGTTAGCGGCCCAGGCGGCCGAAGCCGCGCAGAAGGCGAATTTAGGTGAGGGAGCCCAACCAGCCGAAGCGTCTAAACCAAGCGAAGCTAAAGCCGCTTAATTATTATGTTTGTTAAAGCTAAATTAAATTATACTAGATTATCTCCACGCAAAGTTAAGTTGGTAATTGACTTGGTGCGAGGCTTGCCGGTGCAAAAAGCCGCCGAGCAGTTAAAGCATTTATCCAAACAATCCGCTGGGCCGGTTTTAAAATTATTGCAGTCAGCGATTGCTAACGCGGTGAATAACCATAAACTAGATAAAAAATCTTTATTTATAAGTTCAGTGACGGTAGGGCAGGGTCCGGTGTTAAAACGTTTCCGTCCGCGGGCGTTTGGTCGCGCGGCGGGTATTCGCAAACCCACCAGCCACATTCAATTAACGGTTAGTGATAGCGAAGTAGCTAAATCTAAAGTGGTTAAATCGGCTTAATTATATGGGACAGAAAGTTCATCCAATTAGTTTTCGTACCGGTGTAGTTTATACCTGGAAATCAAAATGGTTTTCGGCCAGAAATTACACGGCCTTGCTGGCCAGTGATATTAAGATTAGAAAGTGGCTTAAAAGTAAGCTGCGTGGATCAGCGGTTGATAAGGTGGAAATTGAGCGTTCGCCCACGGCGGTAAACGTTATTATTCACACCGCCAAGCCGGGCCTCATTATTGGTCGCGGCGGGGCGCAAGTTGAGGAGCTTAAAAAAGAAATTAAGAAACGCTTTCTTAAACCCAACGAAAATTTACAGCTTAATATTCAGGAAGTTGGCAAAGGCGGGCTATCGGCCAATGTGGTGGCTGAAAGTATGGCCCTGGAAATAGAAAAGCGTATGCCGTTTCGACGCGTCATGAAGCAAGCTATGGATCAGGTAATGAAGGCGGGGGGTCTGGGCGTAAAAGTGCAAGTGGCGGGGCGTCTTAATGGCGCCGAGATTGCCCGAACGGAAACTTTAGCCTTAGGCAAGGTGCCCTTACAGACTTTACGAGCGGAAGTTGATTACGCTCGTACCGCGGCTCGGACCACTTACGGAAATATTGGTATAAAAGTTTGGATTAATAAAGGTGAAGTGTTTAATTCTAAAGCGGACGGCGGCACTCCAGCTGTAGCTTAGTAGACTAGGTTTATTCGTACTCACTAGCTTTTAAATCCCAATGTCAAAGCCCCCAATCCTAATCAAATCCAAATTTCAAAATCCAAAATCCAAAACTTTTGACATTGAGTCATTTGGGCTTGATTTGAACTTTTGATTTTGACATTTGGATTTCCCTATCTTATGTTAATGCCTAAAAAAGTTAAACACCGCAAGTGGCACCGAGGCGACCAAATCGCCGGCACCGCCAGCCAAAAAAATACTTTAAGTTTTGGATCGGTCGGTTTAAAGTCTATGGACGCCGGTTGGATAACCTCGCGGCAAATAGAGGCCGCCCGACGAGCCATGACGGGATACCTGAAGCGCGGTGGAAAAATTTGGATAAGAATTTTTCCGGATAAACCCATTACGGTTAAAGGTAATGAGATTCGTATGGGTGGCGGTAAAGGTTCGGTTGACCATTTTGTGGCGCCAATTAAGCCGGGTACGGTGATGTTTGAAATGGACGGCGTAGACGTAATACAAGCGCGTGAAGCTATGCGTTTAGCGGCCCACAAACTGCCGGTTAAAACTTCTATTATTACCAAGTAACATGAGCAAAGCATTAACCATGAAAGAAATAAAAGACAAGGGGTTGGATTGGGCTAGGACCGAGCTTAAAAGTAGCACTTCTCGGCTCAAGAGTTTGCGTTTTCAGGTGGCAGCCTCGGACTTAAAAGATGTGCGCAGTATTCGTGAATTGCGGCGANNCAATTAGAAGGCGTGGTGGTGTCGGCTAAGGCTAGTAAAACTCGTACGGTGCAGGTAGCCACTACTAAAGTTCATGCTAAGTACGGACGCCGTTTTAAGGCCAGCCGAAAGTTTGCGGCCCATGACGAGCAGAACCAGTTTCAAGAAGGGGATCGGGTAATAATTGCCGCCACTCGGCCATTATCACGGACTAAGCGTTGGCGGATCGTTAAGAAACTTTCTTAAATTTATGCCCCGTAATACAACCCAGTAC
>DOPF01000051.1:1700-2113 GCA_003512705.1 Patescibacteria group bacterium | reverse complement strand
ACTGGGTTGATATACGGGGTATGATTCAACTAAGAACCATGTTAAACGTAGCCGATAACTCGGGCGCCCGCCGCGTTCAATGTATTACGGTATTAGGTGGACACAAAAAGCGCTATGCCCGCATTGGCGATGTTATCATGGCGGCAGTTAAGGTGGCTGACCCGCATGGCGTAGTTAAAAAGAGCGAGGTAGTGTCGGCGGTAGTGGTAAGAACACGTAAAGAGTTGGCCCGACCCGACGGATCGTATATTAGATTTGATGATAACGCGGTGGTAATTATTGATAAAAAAACTAAGGAACCGCGCGGCAGCCGTATTTTTGGACCAGTCGCCAGGGAATTGCGCGCCCATGGTTTTCAAAAAATTATTTCATTAGCCCCCGAGGTTTTGTAATTATGCCCGAGTTAACAACCC
>DOPF01000051.1:0-1678 GCA_003512705.1 Patescibacteria group bacterium | reverse complement strand
GGGTATGAAGCTTAAAGTCAACGATACGATTGAAGTATTAAGTGGCCGCGATAAAGGTAAGCGCGGTAAAGTGACCCAATTTTTTAGGCCAGAAGGATTGGTAGTTGTTGAAGGTGTCAATATTAGATTTAAGCATTTGCGGGCACGCCGACGGGGTGAAGTCGGGCAGCGTGTGCAGTTTGCCGCCCCCTTACAATTAGCCAAAGTTCAATTAATTTGTCCACATTGTAATAAAAGAACATCCGTGGCCGCAACCATGGTAGATGATAAACGGGTGCGTAGTTGTAAAAAATGTAGCCAAGCTATTTAATTTATGTCCCAAGCGCGATTACAACAATTATTTATTTCTAAGGTGGTGCCGGCCCTACTAAAAGAGTTTGGTTACAAAAGTTCTATGGCCGTACCGCGGCTTACTAAAGTAACTGTTAATGTTGGTTTGGGTAAGGCTTTAACTGAACCTAAACTTACGGAAGTGGCCACACAAACTTTGAGCCGAATTACTGGTCAAAAACCGGTGCCGCGCCCAGCGCGAAAGTCCATATCAAATTTTAAAATTAGGCAAGGCATGGTTATCGGCTTGCAAGTAACTTTGCGCGGTCGGCGTATGTATGAATTTATGGATAAGTTAATAAATGTAACCTTAGCTCGGGTCCGAGATTTTCGCGGCGTTTCGTCCCAAGCATTAGACGGACACGGCAATATAACCATAGGGTTTAAAGAACATTTAGTCTTTCCGGAAATTAAAAGCGATGAAGTTGAAAGTATTCATGGTTTGGAAGTGGCTATAACCACTTCGGCCAAAACCAATGCCGAGGGTAAACGCCTGTTAGAACTTTTAGGATTACCATTTGCCAAAGAAGAATCTAAATAATTTTTTAGGATTTGGTGGCTTTAGCCACCGCCTCGCTATTTAGCGGGGTGAAAGCCAAGCTTTCATTAGGATTTAGGATTTAAATATTATGTCTACAACGTCACAAGAAGTTAAAGCCGCCCGGTCTCGAACCCACGCCAAATTTTCTACCCGCATAGTGCGTCGGTGTTGGCGTTGTGGTCGGCGTCGGGGCTATATGAGAGATTTTGATTTATGTAGAATTTGTTTTCGCGAACTGGCCTCTAATAACGAGCTGCCGGGAGTAAGAAAAGCTAGTTGGTAATTTTATAGAAATGCAAAATGGAAAATGTAAAATGGAAAATTATAGAAAAGATTTTTAAATTTTGATTTTTGAATTTTTAATTTACCTATGACAGATCCCATTAGTGATATGTTAACTAGAATTAGAAACGGTTTGGCCGTAGGCAAAACCGAAGTGGCGGTGCCGTATTCAAATTTAAAAGAACGCATGGCTAAGATTTTAGTCCAAGAAGGGTATCTGGATGCGGTGGAAGAGGTGACTAGTCCTTATCGTAGTTTAATGTTGCGTCTAAAATATCAAGAGGGTCAACCCGCTATACGGCATTTGGCCCGCGTCAGCAAACCCGGCAATCGTCTTTATGTAAACAAAGATCAGCTACCTAAAGTGCTGTCTGGTTTAGGTGTTGCCATTATTTCAACTTCACAAGGGGTGATGACTAATAAGGAAGCCAGGCAGAAAAAATTGGGCGGCGAAGTAATTTGCGAATTATATTAATGAGTTCACAGTACACAGTTTACAGTTCACAGTTTATGGTCGCTATTAAC
>DOPF01000034.1:16953-25029 GCA_003512705.1 Patescibacteria group bacterium | reverse complement strand
TCTTCGACCCTGAGGCTCAGACCCCCCGAAGGGAGGCCAGCTTATGCTGGCTCGAACGGGCAAGTACTAGCCTATTTGACCCTGGGAGCCTAAAAGGTGTAAGGTTTAGCCAATAAAACCGTTCGTTTTCAATCCACGTTACCCGTTAGGGTGACACAATCAAAAACCATGCCGGCGGGCAAAAAACGCAGGAGAACTACCATGTCTATCATAAGCGATGCGGCACGTATCATCCGTGCCGGGGAAGAGTACTCCCAGTCTAACAAGAAATTAAGGGAGGCAGTTAAGGATTTTATTATTTGGTTTCACTGTGTGGTGCGGCCAGGGGATTTACCCGAAGAGACATGTTGGCAGATTTCAACCTATGGCGGTGATCATGTAGAGATGGCATTTAAAGTTGATACTGACGACTGGCGCCGCATACATACGGCAAATACTTCTAATTGTCCAATGGAGTGGATATATGCTTTCTGCACCGCATTGACAGACGCTCGTGGCCGAAAACTGCTGACGTGGTTAGAGGAACACGGCAGAATAAACGAACAGTGGCGCGCCGAGTTGTCCCAGATCAAGGGAAAAGTTGTGTAGCTCTGAAAGCTATTGTTCGGACTCGAGGGAGCAAACACCGCTCCCTTTTTATTTTGACTTTTTCGCCCGCCAAGAGTTTATTTTTTTATGATTTTCCCCAAGGAGAACCTTGGGTACGCGATATTTTTTACCTTTCCAAGTAATAATTTCGGGGCGGGTCGTGGATTCCATCAAATACTAATCCCCCTTTCTTTCAACACCTCCTGTATGTCTGTAGCTTTTATATTCGCCCCCGGGTCCTGTATAGCTGTCATGAGTAAATTGTGTAAACTAGAGTTGATATTTAGATATTGTTGTAGATCTTTGGAAACGTCTTTGTGGCGCTTAAGAAGGTTCTCAATGTTTTGAATATTCTCACCTACATCAGGATCACGATTAGTATTTTTCAAAATGACATTTGCTGCGTCATCAATTACAGAACCCCTTGAACTTTCATGGTACATCCAGCCGCCCTTTGCTCGTATGGCTTCAAATTCGGCCTCTATCGCTTTATTAATACGGTCTCGCTCGTTGTATAAGGGATAAAATAATTTATCCAGTACGCGCTGGGCTAATTCGACGGCCTCTTTACTTGTATTTTCTCTACGATCATCAAATTTTTCTGGGTTTAAATGTTCTGGCATAGTATTTTGAAAGTTAATTAATAAAGTTTAAATTCGTTAGTATATTTAATCTATTTTAATCTTTATACTCTTGTACTTTGACTTATCTTTTTTCCACTCACTTATTTTTTTATGATTACCTTCCAGCAGAACTTTGGGCACAGTATATTTTTTACCTTTCCAAATCAGTACCTCTGGGCGGGTGTAGTGGGGGTGCTCTAGGTAAGAATCGGGAATCGGGAATCGGGAATCGGGAATTTTTTGTTTGCTAAAAGATTCGTTCAATATTGACTCTTCTTTACCTACAACCCCCGGCACCATGCGTGAAACGGCGTCGATGATAATAGCTGTCGGTAATTCGCCGCCGGTAACTACATAAGGCCCAATGCAGATTTTTTCGTCTACAAATTTTTCCACTCGCGCATCAACACCCTCGTACCGACCGCAAATAAACACCAGCCGCTCGTACTTAGCGAGCCGCTTGGCCACGGTTTGCGTAAATTGTTTTCCATTCGCCGCCAACAAAATCATCCTCATTTTGATTTTTGATTTTTTATTTTTGAATTTGAGTTCGTGCAATGCACGAACGATGGGTTCCGCCTTCATCACCATTCCCGCGCCGCCGCCATAAGGTTTGTCATCCACTGTTTGGTGTTTATCCTTAGTCCATTGGCGCAAATCATGAGTTTGAATTTGAATTAGTTTTTTTTCTTGCGCGCGTTTTAAAATACTCGTGTCAAAATACGAATCTAAAGAATGGGGGAAAATGGTGATAATATCGAATCGTTTCACTCTACCTAATATTATTTTTACTCACAAACTCAACCTTTAGGTCTTTGCCAAAGGCGTTAGCTATTTGAAACAATGTGTGTGTACCTAAATTTTGTCGGCCGGCCTCAATTCTCGCCACATTGCTCTGCGTAGTGCCAAGCTTACGCGCTAAATCCGCTTGTGACATTCGTCGCTGTTTGCGTAATTGTAATACCTGATAAGCAATCTCAAGCTGCTTACCATACGCCTCATACCGGCTTTTGAACTGCGCATCTTCAAGACGCCTACTGATGTAGGTATCGAAATCAATAGCTTTTTTCATTGGTTTAACTTTTGGCATATAGATTCTCGTGATTAATGACGTCTTCATAGTACGCCTCGGCGATTCTAATTTCCGTTAACGGCGTTTGTGCTGTACGCTTGGAAAAACCATGCAGCACCACAATGGTCTTCTTGATGAAGAGGAAGTAGAACACTCGGTAACGACGCTTACCAAAGTCCACCCGCAGCTCACGTAGCTTACCCTTAATGTGGCGCGAGTACGGCTCATCGAGCACACCCCTATGTTGCCGTAGAAAATCAATGTACTTAAAAATCTTTGCTTGGTGGTTTTGAGGTAAACCCGCGATGAACCTTAAAACTGGACTGGTACTCTTAGTGTTTATGTAAAATTTTACCCTATATTCATTATATATCATATATGATATATTGTCAATAGCCCCAAATCGCTAGTGCAGAAAACTACACTGATTTGTGTAAATTATCCTGCGCGCGTTTTAAAATACTCGTTTGAAAATATGAGTTTAAAGAGTGTGGGAAGATGGTGATAATATCAAAACGTTTCATACTAGGCGCTTTACTTTGCTAGCAATTCGGCGGCAAAACTCTAAATACTCATGCGCCTGTTTTTCAGTGATGATGCCGCCACCACTATAAAGGTCTATATTTCTCGTCTTCCTCATTAGATTACCAATGGCGGCGACTTCTTTGTCACCCAAAAGCTCGGACAGCTTCTCTATAATTTTGGCATGATGACCAGTTTTGCTGTGTGCCCGGTAACCATGCTTAGCGATTAATACTGCCCCGAGCTTAATCAGCGCATTATAGCTGAATTGAAATATAACCTCCGGAACAGTTGAGTGGCCAGCAATCGCCAGGTCTTTTTCGGCCGAAGCTAGATAATCACTAATTTGTTGATTAGTAAACCGAAATTTAACAAACGATAAATTGTCAAAGTTAATCATAAAAGCTTGATATTCGGCGCATGAAAGATTCTTGCCACCAATGGATCATGGGTCTTTTTACGCTTGGTCAATTCGCGCTCTGTCATGTCAACCACGTTAATCGCACGGTCGAACTTTTTTTGAATTAATGCTATCTGCCGCTGTATATCCACCGCTCGATGAGAACCCACTACCAATACATCTATATCACTCTCCACCCCTAGTGTGCCCTTAGCGTATGAACCAAAAATATAAGCCGCGCTGACGCCGGCTACTCGTTTGATGGAGGAGCGCAAGGCGTCTGTCAGGCCAAACTGCTTTTCGGTTATTGTCCGAAGCTCCTTATATAGTGGATTAGATTGATTGGCTGTATAGAGGCTTAAATTACCACGTTTCCGCTTTCGTATAATACCTTCGCGTTCCCACTCGGCCAGTTTTTTTACCAAATTGCCTCTATCCACACCAAACTTAGTCGCTATCTCGTTGAGATAGAGTTCAGTGTGAGGGTTGAGTAACATATACGGTAATACCTGCCGCGTTATCTTTGAACGAAAGTTTAGCATATAGTGTAGATTATTACACTTATTAGTGTAGATTATTACACTAATTTTGTCAATCCTTATATGGTGGATAAAAAACAACCCCAGCCGATGATTGACTGAGGTTAAATTTGTTGCTTTTAGATCTCTTTATTATTCGTCATGCGCTTCTAGGATTGCCTTTTCGTTCCAATAACCGAATAACCAGTTATTGGCTAGCATTATTGATAGAACGCTTATCATCGCCACTGGCCCAATCATTGCTACAAATGGTACGCCAATGAAAAGATTTAAGCCTAGGTCATGGAGAAACATAAATATAGGTACTCCGAAAAGGGCAGAGAAAAAAATTGCCCAAACGGCCATCGACCAGCTGCGTCGTTGAGTCCAAATGATGATCGCCGCGGCAGGATCATTGTTTCGCAAGGCTTCTCGATGTGACAACCAGAGGCCAAATCTTAACTCTGTGATCGTTAAAATGATAACGGCCACAACGAGTAGAACTATTTCAGTGATCATTGTTCGCTCCTTGTTTTGATATTGGTTTAAATAAAGCTTATATTTTATATTTGTTTATGTCAATATAACAAAACCACCTCCCCAAAATGGAGAGGTGGTTAAAATTTACTAGTTTAGATCTTTAGATCATCAACTACCGAAGTGTCGGTGTTATCGGCGCTCCGCTCGCTACGTTCGCGTCGAGGACGATCGGGGCGAGAACCTTCTGGTTCATAAATTTTTAAGTTTACTCGAGCGTTGTTCTTCGCGCCAACCACTCGTAGTAATGTTCTTAAGGAACGGGCAGTTTGGCCTTCGCGGCCAATTATCTGACCCATATCTTCTTGGTTAACGTGCAAGGTGATTAACACACCTCGTTCATCAATCGTGCGTTCGGTCTTTACATCATCGGGATGGTCAACGAGCGCCTTGACTGTGAAATCAATAAAATCCTGATCTTTCTCTTGTGCCATACGTTCTTGTATTAAGTGTTAACAATAATTCTGTTGTCTTGATTTAAGCCAACGTATCCTATGCTGTTTAGCGAAGATTGTTAAAGTTCTCGACCTTTAAATAAACAGCGACAGTACCTAACAAAAATCAGCCAACTATGGTTAGATGATACATTATCGCGCTGCTTTTGTCAACGGGGCTAGGATAAAGCTATATAGGCGATGGTATTTTTTTAAGCCCAAATATCAAAGCTCAAATGTCAAATCAAATCCAAATGACAGAATATCAAAAGTTTGGATTTTGAGCTTGATTTGTAATTTGGATTTAACTATTTGTTTTCTCTTCTGACTTTTCTTGCTTTGCCGATTCAGCTGGTTTAGTTTCTGTCTTGGGTTCGTCTTTCTTAACTTCGTCAGCTGACTTGGTTTCAGCTTTTGTTTCTTCATTGGCCTTGGGGGTTTCTGCTTTGGCTTCTGTCTTCGGAGCTTCGACAGGTTTGGCTTCGGCCGCCTTCTTTTTCGGTTTCCAGGCTTTTACTTTATCGCCGGTAATTATTTTATTTTCTATCAAAAGATTATTAACCGTAGCGGACATTGTAGCGCCCTGCTTTAACCAATAGTCAATACGCTCCTTATTTACGGTTAAGGTTGACGGGTTGGTGTGCGGGTTTAAATTTCCCAAAGCTTCTAAATAAGTGCCGTAAGTATCGCGAGTTTTTTCCGATACAATAAGCTTATAAAAGGCTTGTTTTTTCTTACCCACGCGGGCGAGTCGCAAAGTTAACATAATAAAAATTATCTTCAAGTTAAATAAACAGTAATATGATAATAGCGGAAGGCGAGGAAAGAGTCAAGGGGATAGCACAAGCCTAAATATCAAAGCTCAAATGTCAAATCAAATCCAAATGGTTAAATATCAAAAGTTTTGGTTTTTGGGCTTTGAGCTTGGTTTGACACTTCGACGACAAGCCCCAATGCTTGGCATTGGGGAATCAGAGNNGGGCTTGTTGCTCAGTGTCGCGCGCGAAATATAGATAGTCAAGCTCCGATGCTTGGCATCGGAGATACCTTCGCGCTTGACATTTGGATTTTGTAATTTGGATTTAATTACTAACCATTTCCTCTGCTTTATCCAGTTTTACCGACAATAGGCGAGAAATACCGTCATCACCCATAGTTACGCCGTATAATATCACCGACCGTTTCATCGTGGCGCGGTTGTGGGTGATAGTAATAAATTGGGTGGAGTTTGATAGATTGTCCAATATCGCCGCGAACCTTTCTGAATTAGCTTCATCTAAGGCCGCATCCACTTCATCTAATACCACAAACGGTGAAGGTAGGTGAGAGATAATGGCGCAAATTAGGGCAATGGAGGTTAAAGCTTTTTCCCCGCCGGACAGCGCGTTAATGGTAGATAATTTTTTTCCCGGCGGTGTGGCCTGCACTTCTACGCCGGCAAATAAGTTAGCGTTTAGTTTTTCTTGAAGTAAAAATTTTTCCTTGGCCGTTTGTGAGACGAGGTTTTTGTCTATGTCACTTTTGGTTTCGGCGTCATCAGCGGCTTCATCTACTTCGGCTTCATCGGGTTTTGGGGGTTCAATTTTTTGTAAGTTTAATTGCGCTCGCCCACCGGCAAATAAAACTTGAAAGTATTTAGAAAATTTTTCATTAATGGCTTTAAAATTAACCATGAACTGTTTAGAAATAGTGGCGTCTAAATCCTGAATAATTTTTTCTAATGAGTTAATAGCTTGCTTTAAATCCGTCTGCTGTTTATCTAAAAAGTCATGGCGTTCTTTGGTTTGCTGATATTCGGCTACCACCTCTGGTTCAATGCCGCCGGTTACCTCTAGTTGTCGTTTTATTTTCTGAATTTCCATTGCCATCTCGCCTTCACTGACCGGTTCGCTGACGGGGTGAGTTTTTATCGCCAGCGCCAGCTCGGGGGGGATTTCTTGAGACATTTCTCTTTCTAAATCTTCTTTTTTGGTGTCGATTTTAGCTAAACTTAATGCTAGTTCATGAAGGTTATTTTCTTTGGCATGGGTCTGTTGATTAATTTGCGTGAGTTGGTTTTGCAGGGCAAAGAATTCTTGTTTGGCACTCTCGGCTATTTGATGAAAATTAGCCATATCTTTTTCCAATTCAGAAATTTTCTGTTCCAGTTCAGTAATTTGGTCCGCCATATCATTAACCGAGCGTCCGCCCTTGCCGCTTAGCGCTTCATCAATGTTTTTTAATTCACTGTTTAATTTTGCTAAAGTGATGTTAAGACCAGTCTGGCGATCTTTTAAAGCTACGAGTTTAGCCTTAATACCAGCGATTTCCGACACTACACCTTCACGCTGAGCCAAAACCTGAGCCCAATTGTCGCCGGCCCCAGATTGATCTAACTCAGTAATCAATGTCTGTAGTTCTTGTTTGATATTGTCAGCCTGCGGCAACAGTTGCGATAATTCGTTAATAGAATTAATTCGTCCGACTTGGATTAGCCATAATTCATATTTGTTAGTTAAATCACGTAAGCGTTTTTTTAGACGTGGCGCCAAACTATCATTGTCGGTATGCAAATTTATATTAGTGGCCAGTTTATCTAGCTCGCCTGACGCGGTTTTTAAACGTTCTTCTAACTCGGCAGTTGTATCAGTTACAAGTTTTAAGTCGCTGTGTACCGAAGTCTGCTCGGATATAATTTCTTCACGGCGTCTTTTTAACCAAGCAATTTCACCCTCGCCTTTTTGAATGTATTTTAGCTCGTCTTGCGCTGCCGCTAAGGTTTTTTCCTTAATAAGTTTATTTAGCTCTAGGCGAGTGGCATCATGCCGTTTTTTTAGATCATGATATGCTTGGGGCAAAGATTCGGTTTTTTGCAGCTCGGACATTTTAGTTTCCAAATTTTGCTGCGACAGTTTAAAGTTCTCTAATTCTTGATTTATTTTTTCATACTGGCTTTGTACGGCTTCATGTTGGCGGGTAAGCTCGGCCCAGCGCCAGCCAAAATACTTTTTTTGCAATTCCGTTAGCGTAGATTCCAATTCCCCCCTTTTTTCTAATCGCTTAACTTGACGAGTTAAGGTTTTAAGGCGAGGGGTAATTTCTTGGAGAACTAACTCGGCTTGCTCTAAGTTTTCATAAGTCGCTCCTAATTTACTTATCGATTGTTCCCGTTTGATTTGATACTGTTTAATGCCGGTGGCCTCTTCAAAAAATTCTTTGCGGTCGGCTGGTGACGATACTAATATAGAATCAATCATACCCTGGCCAATCACGCTATAGGTTTTTTGGCCAAAATTAGCACGAGCCAATAGCAAATTAATATCTATTAATCTAACCGGATGGTTGTTTAACAAATATTCACTTTGGCCGTCGCGATAAACACGGCGAGTTATGACAATTTCCG
>DOPF01000034.1:0-16871 GCA_003512705.1 Patescibacteria group bacterium | reverse complement strand
GTCTTTAAAGCAAACGACTTGAATCCTAGAATCTCCAGTTTTTGTAGATACATAAATCGGCGTAGGGCTTATACTAAGGCCTCGTTATTATTTTAGCGGAAAAATAAAGGAGCGCCAACTGTTACTTGGTTGGCGCTTTTGGATTCAGGGTGTAAAGTGCAATACCCTCAATTATGGATTTCAAGATGCAAGAAATTATAGGTGCAACATTTTGCACATTTTGTTGGGCGGTTTTGGCCCGGTATTGCTCATTAATCAGTGTATATTTTTTCATCGCCTCCAGACCAGGCAAAATTATTTGTTCGCGATTTCGTTTTCGTCGCTGGTTTTGGTTATTTACGTCGGCTTTATCTGGCCAACAGTTCGGGCAGGGAATATTACTCATACTTCCATCTGGACCAACGGCGCCGGCCACCCACCATTCACCCAAGCAGCCATTTATGAGAAAGTTTTGGATATCAACTTTCAAAATTTTCTTACGGCCGCAATTGGGGCATTTGGTGTTGCACAGGTAATAAATTCCGTTACTGACGATAACGGTAGTGGTGTTGTATGTTGTCGGCGGTGTTGAGGTTTGCTCTTCTGTACTTTTTTGTAAATGGTCAATGTCGGTCTTGGTTATCAAAATTTACCCCCTTTTTATCCTAATTTGGTTTTAAAAAAATTCCCTCGCCGAGGAGAGGAAATTCCTTATGAAAAAACTTTATTGAATTTTAGATGTATTACCATTTTTTCAGAATTAAGGCTTTTTCGGCAGCGTCCACCTGGGCTTCCTGCTTAGATGATCCTTGACCTTCAGCTACCATCTCGTCTCCTAGGTAAAGACCTACCCTAAATATTTTAGCATGGTCAGGCCCGGCTTCGTCAAGTACCAAGTAATGGGGGGTAACCCCCACCTTTTCTTGGGCGATTTCCTGAAATTTACTTTTGGGATCTAGATAAAGGTGGTTGGTTAATACATTGGACAACCGCGATAAAATATTTTTGGTTATAAACTCCTTGGCCGCGTCCATGCCCAGATCTAGGTAAATAGCGCCAATTAAGGATTCTAAAGCATTAGCCAAAATATATTGCCGGGCTTTACCACTTGAATCTTTAGCTTCGCCGCGCGATAAATATAGATACTCTCCCAAATTTAAATTCTGGGCAATGTCGGCTAGGGTACGTGCATTAACTAAAGCGGCCCGCCAGTTGGTCAGCTCGCCTTCGGGGTTGGGGTAGTTTAGATATAAATATTCTGTTACTACCAGTTCCAGCACCGCATCACCCAAAAATTCCAGCCGCTCATTGTGGGCTAGGGCAAAGCCGGGGTTTTCGTTTAAATATGATCGATGGACTAACGCTTGTTTAAGAAGATCGGGGTTTAAAAATTTTACACCCAAAATATCTTCTAAAGTTGATAATTCTTTCATGAGCTTGTGAGAGCGCTCCCGGAAAGGTGTAGCGCTGAATTCAATTTCCGCACCACGCCTTTAGGGAGTATAAATTAAGATTTAGGTTCTTCTGGTTTGTTTACCAGTTGTTTAAAGTCTTCAATAGGAATATCACCCGCTTCGGTTAATTCTTTGTAAAGTGATCCCAGTACGCCGTTTACAAATCGGCTGGAGGCGTCGCCGCCAAAGGCTTTGGCTAGTTCAATAGATTCGTTAATAGCCACTTTAGGCGGAACTTCTTTATTAAATTTTAACTCAAAAATCCCTAAGCGTAAAATATTGCGGTCAATAGCGGTTATTTGATCCAACGGCCACTCGGGTGCTAGCCGCATTATTAGTTTATCAATTTCTGGTAAGTGTTTTAGAATGCCTTGGGCTACTCTGATGCTAAAACCTTCGTCATTTAAACCGGCGGCTAATTCTTTTAGGTTAGATTCTATGCTTTTTAACAAATCGCCTTTTTGCCCTAAAAAATCCCACTGGAAAAGTGATTGTAGTATGACAGTGCGAGCGAGGTGGCGATTGGACATGAAAGTTTTGCTTTTACCCCGCCGAAGGCGGGGTGGTTGCTAAAGCAACCAAATTTAAAATTCAAAAATCAAAAATAAAAATTAATTTTGCATTTTGATTTTTACATTTTGCATTTGCCATGGTTATTGATGGTGCTTTTCGTCGCTAGTTACTTTTGCGCCAGCTTTAATTTTTGACTTCATGTTAATAACCTGCCGGCCGTTGTAGTAGCCGCAAATCATACAAACATGGTGTGGTTTGACCGTAGCCTGACAGTGTGAACATTTAGATAGATGCGCTTTATTTAAAGCAAAGTGCGCGGCGCGGCGGCGCTTGTGACTAGATGTTCGTCTATGACCAGGTAAACCCATATTGTTAGTTCCTCGTTCCTAGTAATTAGTTCCTAGTTAGTAGTTAGCTTATTTATTATTAGCAGATTATAGCAGTTTGTTCAAATATGGCAAGTCCTGGCGTCGCTATTGACTAAACCTTATCGTTGGAGCTAAAATAAATAACTTTAAACGAAAATAAACAGAGTATTTTAAACATCCAATAATATCATTTGACTGAGAAAGGAATAGACATGAAATACCTTCCTGTGTTGGTTGTAGTGGCCTTACTGACTGCATCTTGCGGTAAAAAACCGTCGCGCGATTTTATAACGCAGCAGCCCGCTGATTCGACCAAACTGGTGATGATCTTTGAGGTGCCGGCCGGTGTCTCGGCGGCGGTGGCAGCTGAGGAATTCCGTTACCAGATCAATACAGCGGATTACTCACCTTATGCGGTAGTGTGGGTGGGGGGTGCCGTTGATTCGGTATTCGTTTTTGAAAAAAGTGCGCCCTGGCGGCCTTTCACCGCAGTAGATTCCATTTTTTTGGGCATCCGCGTGGCGGCGGAGTTTTTTAGCCCAGCAGATTCACATCGTATTCGAAGTGTATTCTATGTGCATCCCGGCGCTAAAGCTATGGGCATGGTCAAGGACAGCCTCAATTTTGTCCTGTATCATGACGACTTGATATCGTCCGGCCAACTCGTCGTTGCGCCTTTTCTCAGACAGTCAAAGTAGGTGCGCGAAGGTGAGTAAAGGCGCTCATTCCAAAAGGCGGAGGTATCAACCCCCGCCTTCTTTTTTTATTGGCGATAGGTTGATTCAGAGCGCCGCTCAATCGCCAGTATAAAAACACTACCGCTGGTATGACGGTAAATGATGCGAATATCGCCTTTACGCACACGAAAAATATCATCTCTAGCCACAAGTTTTTTTATGTCAAGGCCCGTGGTGTTGCTGTTAGCTAACTGGGTAAGGATACGTTTTACCACTTGACGCTCTTTAGCCGTAAGTTTTTTAACCGCTTTGGTGATTTTGTCCATACCCACGGGTCGTCCAATATCTCAAAGCCGCGCTATCAACTCTTTAATTTTTATCCCGCCGCGGTGAAGCTTGGTAAAATCTACAACTTCTTCCCACCCGTCTTCAGTTGAGTCCAGGGGGGCAAGTTTAAATAAGGGTTTGGTTTTCTTTACGACAATAAAAGATTGTCCTTTACGGACCAGCTCGGCATAGTGGGCAGTATTTTGCTTAAGCTCTTTAATACCAACTAGATTCATATTTATACTAATAAATTATAAGTGTACCTTAAGTATATCTTAAGGATATCTTGTTGTCAAGGGCGCCTAAAAAATTCCTATTCAAATATCACACTGGTAATCCCTCGATTTGGCTCTCTTCGAGCCTGCGCCCCACTCGGCCGTGAGCTCGTGGCCGAACGGTTAGAGCCGAAGGCAGGGTCACTAGACGAACGTGACACTAGCGACTTGATCTTTGGCTTCTTTAAATTTCATCAGCCGTACTCCTTGCGTGGCGCGGCCCAGCACGGAAACGGATTTGAGTCGTAAACGAATTACCTGACCTTGCTCGGACATTACCACCAAGTCTTCGGCTTCGCGTTTGGCATTAACTACAAATGCCGTCATAACGGCGCCGGTTTTGTCAGTCACGTTAGCGGTTTTAACACCCGAACCGCCACGACCTTGTACTTTGTATTCTTTAAGATTAGTGCGTTTGCCATAACCATTAGTGGTTACGATTAGCAGCTGTTCAGTGGGTGAAGGTTTACCTTCGTTTACTAAATCCATGCCAGTAATTTCATCGCCCGCTTTTAACCTCATGCCCCGTACCCCGGCGGCGGTTCGGCCCATGGCTCGCACCTGCTTTTCTTTAAAGCGGATGGATTGGCCTTTGGCGGTGACTAGCATAATATCATCTTGGCCCGAAGATAATTTTACCCAGCGTAAACTATCACCATCTTTTAATTTTATGGCTATGAGGCCGGAGCGGCGGACATTTTTAAAGTCATCAATATCGACTTTTTTGATAACGCCCTGGGCCGTTACCATAATTAAATATTTATAACCCTCAACCTCAGATAAGGCCATAACTTCAGATACGGTTTCGCCCGGCGCTAATTGCAAAAAATTAACCACCGCCTGGCCTTTGGCGGTGCGGGTAGCGGGTGGCACTTCGTAAGCTTTTAACTCAAATACCCGACCGCGGGTGGTAAAAAACATCAAATCAGCGTGGGTGTTGGTGGAAAACAAATGTTCCACCACATCCGCTTCTTTAGTGGTTAGGCCAATAACACCTTTACCGCCGCGGCCTTGGGTTTTAAAAGTGGTGGGGGGAAGACGTTTAATGTAGCCGTCTTTGGTAATTAAAACCACCGTGGCTTCGTTGGGTATTAAATCTTCCTGCGTAAATTTATCCACTTCGCCGGCCATTACTTGGGTTTTGCGGGGCGTGGCAAATTTAGTTTTTAAATCAGCTAATTCAGTTTTAATAATGCTCAGGATTTTTTTGGGGTTATCTAAAATTTCTTTTAATTCTTTTATTAGCTTTTTCTTGTCTTTTAATTCTTCTTCTACTTTTAACCTTTCCAAATTCGCCAGTTGTTGTAGCCTCATTTCCAAAATAGCTACTGCTTGGCGGTCGGATAATTTAAATTTTTTGATTAAATTAATCTTCGCTTCGTCTTTATCTCTGCTCCTTTTAATGGTGGCAATTATGCGGTCAATATCTTCTAACGCCATAACCAAACCTTCTAAAATGTGGGCGCGATCTTTGGCTTTGTTTAAGTCAAAAGTGGTGCGGCGAGTAATAACTTCTTGGCGGTGTTTAATGTACTCTTCCAAGGCGGCCTTTAGAGTGAGTACCCGAGGTTGCAGGCCATCTACTAACGCCAACATATTCACGTGAAAAGAATCCTGCAGTTGGGTTTGTTTGTACAGTTGATTCAAAATTTTCTTAGGGTACGCGTCCTTTTTAAGCTCAACGACAATTCTAATGCCGTCTTTATCCGATTCGTCGCGCAAGTCTCGGATGCCTTCAATTTTTTTATCTTTAACTAATTCAGCGATGTGAATTATCAGGTTAGCCTTATTTACTTGGTAAGGCAACTGGGTAACGACAATCTGAAAACCATTTTTACCTTCTTCTATTTCGGCCTGGGCGCGCATAACAATAGAACCTTTGCCCGTGCCGTAAGCTTGTTTGATATCAGCTTTATTAAAAATAATTCCCGCCGTCGGAAAATCAGGGCCTTTTACAAAATTCATTAAGTCATCCACATCGGCCTCGGCATTATCAATTAAATAATTTATTGCATCAATCAGTTCGCCTAAATTATGAGGGGGTATGGAAGTGGCCATACCGACGGCAATACCCATAGAACCGTTTAAGAGCAAATTAGGTAGTTTGGCCGGTAAAACCGTTGGTTCTTGTTGGCTGCCGTCATAATTAGGAATCCATTTAACTGTGTCTTTGTCTAAATCAAGTAGTAACTCTTCGGCAATTGGGGCCAGCTTAGACTCGGTGTAACGCATAGCGGCGGCGGAATCTCCATCAATGGAACCGAAGTTGCCTTGGCCGGCCACCAGCGGCGCCCGCAAAGAAAAGGTTTGGGCCAAGCGTACCAAAGAATCATAAACCGCCACATCGCCATGCGGGTGGTATTTACCCAAAACTTCACCCACCACGGTGGCGGATTTTCTAAATTTACCACTAGGCCTCAAACCCAATGTCCACATGGCATACAGAATGCGGCGGTGCACTGGTTTAAGGCCGTCGCGAACATCGGGCAACGCCCGCGCCACAATTACGGACATGGCGTAGTCTAAGTACGACTCTTGCATTTCCTCAACAATTGGTCGAGGAATTAGTTTGTCGTTAAATTTTATTTTATCCGGTGTGGCGGTGGCCATAAGGAGTGGTTACTTATTCGTTGGTAACAGAATTCTTGAGTCGGTTAATAATGTTATCAAATAAACTAGAGGCGGGGGGTTGGGTTTTGTCATCAATGCGTCTAAAGTTTAGGGCAATAGTTATAATGGCGATAATAAAAATGACTACGACAGTCAAGACAAAAATAAATCGGTGCTGGCTAGTTGGTTGATGCGCGGTCACGGGGTTAACCCTTAAGTATTACAACTTTGGTTTCTTCGGCCGGCAGATCTTTTTTGGTAATCTTAAATTTTTCAACCACTTCCGGATTTTTTACGCCCATAGCTTTTACAAATTTATCGGCCGTATCTAATTTTATTTTATTGCCGGGGATATGATAATGAATCGGAATAACAATTCTCGGCTCTATTTGCTGTACAATATCAACCGCTTGCTTAGCATCAATAGTGTAGGTACCACCAACCGGAATAGCTAAGATATCCACCCCCTCCAATTGTTCTAGCTGTTCATTGGTTAATTGATGTTGACCCAGGTCGCCCAAGTGTGCGAGCAGCATACCTTCGCTTTCCAAAACATACATCGTGTTGGGGCCGCGGTCTTTACCTTCAGTATTATCGTGCCAGCCGGGAATGCCATAAATAAAGGTTTGTTTAATTTCGTATTCACCAGGTCCAGTTATCAAAAAGTAGTCACCACTGACCGCGGCTTTATAATTATGGTCAAAATGGTCGTGGGTAATGGCCAAAATATCGCCGGTTAGTTTAGGCAATTTTAACCCCACTTTGCCGGGCTCATACGGATCAAAAATTACCGTTACGTCCCCGTTGGGTCCTGGTTTGGTGGTTACTTTAAGGCACGCCTGGCCGAACCATTCTATGTTCATACCCAGTATATCAACCTCGCTTGGCCTTACCCGCAACGAGTATGCCGCACGAAGATGTAATAGTTAAATTAGAAATAATATTCATTATAAATCTCTTAAAATCAGGCCTAAAACGAGTTGCAGCGAGGTTGTATTACTGGGCATACCCCGTATATCAACCTCGCTCGGCAAAACCTAAGCGAGCTAAGTAAGTTATTGAATTATAAGATAAAAATTGAGAAAACATAGGTTCTTTATGGTCCTGATATTTTGCCGTTGCGAGCTTAAGCGAAGTTGTATTACGGGGCATATCTAGGATAATTTTAGCAGGTTTAAGGAGATTTGAGAAGACTAAAATAGTACCTTTACTCTAGGCACCCTTGCCAAAAAAATTCCCCAGTACATAGAGTGGTTGTAGTCTTGATTGGCGTATAAATACTCTGGATGTTTAAGATCAGTTAACCGTAGCTAATACCCACTTTATCAGCGACCCGTCGAATCCACTCTTCCATGCGTTGCACTTTATGTAATAGCACGGCCATTTCCTGATAATAGGCATCGGCCTTTTTCATATAGGCATCCACTGCATTGGTAAGTAAATCAATCTTTTGGTCCAATCTTTGCTCCACTCCAGAAATCTTTTGGTCCAATCTTTGCTCCACTGCCATCAGGTCATCTTTAGTTGCAAAAGCCACTAAATCTTCTTTAGTCGCAAATACTTCGCGACCGGCCGTTATAATATTTTGTACGTCTTGTGTGGTAAGCATAAATATATGAATTTCTAGTTGGTAAATATAAGTTTACAAACCCTTGACAATATTGTCAATTTGCGCTAATATGGATAGTTACTGAAATACGGTAAAGCCCTTTTACAAAGCCCCAAATAATGGGGAATTCATAAACATACATCAAGAAAGGATGAACCCAATGGAAACTCCATTGTCGCCATCTGCCGCAACAGAAACAGACCTCGGCTTGACCGAAGGTCAAATTGGTAAAGTGTGCGAGATGATCGCAGCCGCACTTCGCAAGGGAAGGAAAAGCTTTCGTTCCAACGCGGTGCAGAATATCATCGAGCAGCATGGCCCCAAGCTTCAGGAAGAAATGACCTCGGCGACCGTTACGGTTTTCGAGAACATCATCGCCTGGAGCAGCAATATCATCGCCCGCGCCGTTAAGGTCGTGCGTAGCCGCACTCCCAAAGAGATGATCAAGGCCCTGGGTCGGGCCGAGTACACGGACAACTCCGTGGTCAAGGCAATCCCCAAGGGTGAAGGCGACGAGGTGATAGTCGAGTTTTTCAAACTCGGCCAGTACGTGAGCATGAATGACTTGGCTCGTGAATACGCGAAGCGCGGGCTCACTCCCGATCCCTACGCCCAAGCCGCAGCCAATGAAGCCGACCCTACTTTTGCCGACAAGCACCCCAACGGTGCTCAATGGAAAGACGAGGACGGTAACTGGTGTTACATCGCTTTCGACCGGGACGACGACGGGCGTTGCGTCGACGTGGGTCGCAGCTACGACGACTGGTATGACTGCTGGTGGTTCGGCGGCGTCCGCAAGTCTCGGTAACTCGGTAACTAAGGCCTTGGGTCAGAATTTTGACCCTTGGTCGCAATCTATTAAAAACCCTCCAAAGCGCAAGCTGCGGAGGGTTTTATTTTTTGTGATAAATCTGCTAAACTCACCACTAGATAAATTGCAACCTGCGGTTACGGCTTCAGGTTATTTATCCCGCACTACTGAGAACCAGAGTGGCGCACGGGTACGCCTGNNAAATACTATTCAGCTCTAAGAATATTCAACCTTTTTGGGTTATTAAAACATGGCCAAGCCTTTAAATTAAGGCAAAATATTATAGTACGTCAGACAAATTAGATAGGTAGGGCTTGCCAAAAAAGTCCATTTAAGCTAAACTAATAAAGCTTAATAATTATCGTTTTATTTCACCTAGGGCTTTAATCCCCTGGGACTCCTGGGCCAAAAAAATGGCGTGGGGGTTAAGTAAATTTTTTGTTACTCTTCGACAATGTTTAACTTTACTACAGTAAAGTTAAACAAGCTCAGGGTAACCTTGAACATCTAAACTATTGAAGGGTTACTTAAAGAGCGCAAATTATATGAAATCAGCTTCTGTTTCCAGCATGGATAAGTTAATAGATTCTCATAATGTTGTCATTCCTAAGGTTGGCGATATGGTTGAGGGCGAGGTGGTGGTAGTTAGCAAAAGTGAGGTTAGGCTAGATATCGCCGGGTTGACCACGGGTATTGTGCGCAGTCGGGAATTATATGATGAATCAGGCGATTACGGTTCGTTAAAAGTGGGCGATAAGGTTCAAGCCACGGTAGTGGAAATGGAAAATGAAAACGGTGAAATGGAATTGTCGTTTCGTCGTGCCGGCCACCGCAAAGCTTGGGATAATTTAGAAGATTTAAAGAGCCACGGCGGAATCGTAAAAGTTAAAATAGTGGATGCTAATAAGGGTGGTTTGATGGTTAAGCTGGGGCAAATGCCCGGGTTTTTACCGGTATCGCAGTTAACCGTTGAACACTACCCCCGAGTTGAGGGGGGCGATCGGGGTAGAATTTTGGAATTACTAAAGAAGTTTATTAATCAGCAGTTTGAAGTTAAAATTATTACGGTTGATGAAAACGATGAAAAATTAATTGTTTCGGAGCGCGCGGCTTGGGAGGAGCAGCAACAGGGTCGGTTGGAAAAGTATAAACCCGGTTCGGTGGTGGAGGGGGTAGTGTCGGGTATTGTGGACTTCGGCTGTTTTGTAAAATTTGACGATGGCTTAGAGGGTTTGGTGCATATTTCCGAACTGGCCTGGCAAAGGATTGATGATCCTAAAGAGGTGGTATCGTTGGGACAAAAAGTTAAGGCCAAGATAATTAATTTGGAAGGGTCAAAGATTTCTTTGTCGCTGCGGCGTTTAATAGATGACCCATGGAAGAATGTAAAAGATAAATATAAAATCGGCGAGGTGGTAACCGGCAAGGTGTTAAAAGTGAATCCGTTTGGATTGTTTGTGGAGTTGGACCCGGAAATTCATGGCCTGGCTCATATTTCAGAATTATCTGATAAGCCGGTGCAAGACGCATCTACTATAGCCAAACCGGGAGATGAAGTAAGTTTTAAAGTTATTTCCATTGATCCCCAAGAGCACCGCTTAGGATTATCCATTAAAGCGATGTCGGAAAAGACAAAAACCCGCTCCGGCGCTAAGGCCGAAGCCGGCGATAAGATTGAATCTACCGAGGTCAAGTCCACCGTAACCGAGCTTGAAGATAATAAAGTCAAAGAGGTTAAACCAGCGTCGGTTAAAAAGGAACATAAAAAGAAAGAAAAGGCACTAGCCAAGGCAGAATAAAATATTAAAACTAGCCGCTCCCTGTAAGGGGGCGGCTATTGGTGTTGCCAAATAGCCTAGGTTGGGCTATAATGTTATGGCACAATTAGAAGTAACATGCGCAGCATTATAAAAAATTTCCTAATTTTCTTTTTATTGTTTCTGGCTCTGGCCAGCTTGTTTTCGTTATATTCATCTTCAACCGCCACCAGCACTGAAGTTGGGGTGGATAGGGTAATTGCCGAGTTAGAAAACGAGCAAGTAAAATCTATTACCGTATCTAGCGACGAGTTAACAGTGGTTTTAAAAAATGACGAAGTTTTAAAGGCCAGTAAAGAATCTAGCGAGTCGTTATCAGAACTGGTAAAAAATTATGGCGTTGATCCGGCTAAATT
Source organism: Patescibacteria group bacterium (assembly GCA_003512705.1). Taxonomy (GTDB): domain Bacteria; phylum Patescibacteriota; class Patescibacteriia; order Veblenbacterales; family UBA10138; genus UBA10001. The sequence continues at coordinate 6,075 of DOPF01000034.1, read as the reverse complement.
GCGCGCCGTGACCGTAGAAATTAAAGGCCTATCGGGTTTGCAGTTTTGGCTGGCCACTTTATTGCCGTTTTTAATTCCCTTTGTGCTGATTGTCGGTTTTATTTATTTTATGTCGCGGCAAATTCAGGGTGCCAATATGAAAGCCTTGTCGTTTGGCCAATCGCGAGCCCGGGAAACCGACCGGAAAGATAAAAAAAGGAAAATTACATTTAAAGATGTCGCTGGTGTTAAAGAGGCCAAATCAGAATTAGAAGAGGTGGTGGAGTTTTTAAAGAGTCCGTCTAAATTTTTAGCTTTAGGCGCCCGTATTCCCAAAGGCGTGTTGCTGGTTGGCGCGCCGGGCACTGGTAAGACATTGCTGGCACGGGCGGTAGCGGGTGAAGCCAATGTGCCGTTTTATCATATTTCCGGTTCCGAATTCGTAGAAATGTTTGTGGGGGTTGGCGCGTCGCGTGTCCGAGATTTATTTTTACGCGCTAAAAAAACTGCGCCCTGCATAGTGTTTATAGATGAAATTGACGCCGTGGGACGTCAACGCGGCACTGGGCTAGGCGGCGGCCATGACGAGCGAGAACAAACCTTAAACCAAATTTTGGTGGAAATGGATGGCTTTGAGACCGATACTAATGTAATTGTGGTGGCGGCCACCAATCGCCCCGATGTGCTAGACCCAGCCCTGTTACGGCCGGGGAGGTTTGATAGGCGAGTGGTGTTAGATCAACCTGATATTGCCGATCGGCAAGCGATTTTAGAAGTTCATGCCAAACAAAAACCATTGGATCAATCGGTTAACTTACGCACTTTGGCTGAACGCACGCCTGGTTTTTCCGGCGCGGACCTGGCCAACTTATTAAATGAAGCGGCTATTTTGGCAGCCCGGCGCAATCGCAAACAAATTAACTTGCAGGATTGTCTGGAAAGTATTGAAAAAGTTATGCTCGGGCCAGAGCGTAAAAGTTATATTCTCTCGGAAAAAGAAAAAAAGATAACCGCTTATCACGAAGCCGGTCATGCTTTGGTGGCGCACTTTTTACCACACGCCGATCCGGTGCACAAAATTTCCATTATTGCTCGGGGCTCGGCCGCTGGTTACACAATTAAATTACCCACCGAAGATAAGCATATGCACCCCAAGTCAGAATTCATAGATGATTTGTCGGTGATGTTGGCTGGGCACGCGTGCGAAGTACAAATTTTTGGCGAAGTGACCACGGGCGCTTACAACGATTTACAGCGTGCCACCAAATTGGCGCGACAGTTGGTTACGGAGTTTGGTATGAGCGATAAACTGGGGCCCCGAACTTTTGGGCAAAAAGAAGAGTTGGTATTTTTAGGACGCGAGATACACGAACGCCGCGACTACAGCGAAAAAATTGCGCAACAAATAGATGATGAAGTGTCCACCTTTTTAATGAAGGCATATAAAGTGGCGGCAGAGTTAATAAAAAAAGAAAAGTCCCGGTTGGAAAAAATAGTCAAAGTACTACTCACCAAAGAAACCATTGAACGCGAAGAGTTTGAAGCTTTAATGGCACACTAGATTTTGTAATTAAAAAATTTTTGAGCAGCTTTTACCCCCCTATTCGCCTAGGTGATTGGTGTTTTTTGTTATTAGGGTGTCGTGATTGCTTTTTATCCCGGCCGGGACAAAAGTCAATCATAGCCGATTTTTATACAGAACGGTGTTGAACTACCTTCCGCCAATCTTCATATGGTTGAGTTGCCGCCGAAACCGGTGGAATCACTTGCTATTAACCCAGTGGTTAGATGCCCTAGCCTTGCCACCGCACAGGTTGTATAATAAAAACAGATAAACAGGAGGTAAAATTATGACCAAATTATATCGCGACGTAATTGCCCGCTCTTGGAAAATGTTATGGCAACATCCCTGGTTGTGGATTTTTGGCCTGTTTGCCGTGTTTGCGGCCGGCACCGGTGAGTATGCTTCGCTGCTGGCTTCTTTTAACAAAAATATCAGAAATGTCGGCATAGTTATTGGCTTAAAGCTGTCTATTTATAATAATGAGATTAATTTGTTGTGGGAAAGTTTGAACCAATTTTTGGCGCAGCCGGTGGTCATTAATGTTATTTTGCTATCAGTCGGCGCTGCTATTACTTTATTGGGCGTTTGGATAATAACCGTATCGCAAATCGGCTTGGTGAAAGCGGCCGGTAATTTAGGTATGGGCGAGCCAGCGGATTTTGCCATGAGCTTCCGTGCTGGCGTTAAGCATTTTTGGTCGGTGTTGTGGTTAAACATTTTATTAAAATTCTTAGTCTATTTACTTTTAGTGGTAGCCACTCTGCCATTTTTAATATCCTATTTATCCCGACCTAATGAGAATTGGGGGTTTGATTGGTTGTTTATTATTGGATTCTTGGTTTTTATACCATTGACCATGATTTTAACATTTGTTATTAAATACGCCATTGCTTATATTGTTTTGCGAAAAAATTCTTGGTGGCAGGCGTTGGAAAACGGTATCAGTTTATTTTTGCGTAATTGGTTAATAAGTTTAGAAATGGCCGCCGTGCTGTTTATTATATATTTAGCTTTAGGAATGGTGGTGTATATTTTGTTACCAGAAACCTTTTTACTCACGTTATCGGATTTGTTTTCGGGGGTTAATTTACTAGTGCTGACGCGACTGTTACCCTGGTTATTGTTAATATTACTTGCTGGTGCTGGTTATGGTGCCTTTCAGTACCTGGCTTGGGTATTATTATTTGAGCGTTTAGATGTTGGAACGGCTACTTCTAAATTAATTCGTTTGACTGGAGAAGTTCCCGCGTACGTGGAGCACTGGTTTAACGCGCCGGTCAAAGCCAAAAAATCAAAATAATAATGTCATCCCCAGTGGTGAGTTGGAGGGCGGTTTTTTTATCCGCCCGCGCAAGGTGCGACGGACGATAGGCTGGTGTGTAAATGCGATAAGCCGATCAGGTAAAGCTTTAAACTGTGCCAGCGGAAGCTTCGGCGGATTCCGCTAGGGGATAATATGTGATGGCCACAAAACTCTAACCAGTATCTCGTCATTGCGACCCCGAGCAGCGCCGGGGGGGCAATCTCACTACAGTTAGCCAAGATTGCTTCGTCGCCTCTGGCTTCTCGCAATGACAGTGATTGTTTTGTAACCTTCTTGATGTCAGGTTAAGTTCATTCCTAGAGGCTCCATATTCCTTGTCATAAACGTGGCAAAGCCTTAAAGTTATTATATAGTATGTCAACTAAGTTGCAACTATCCCCGAGCGACGTGGCCGCTAAATTTACGGCCAAAATATCCGATATCGCCATTGCTGATAAGGAAAGGGAAACTAAAACCAAGGCTGATAGGTTGGGTATGCCCTATTTAAATTTAGTAAATTTTCCCATTGCCCAAGAAGCCCTGCGGTTAGTGGATGAAGTTGATGCTAAAAAGTATAAAATAATCCCTTTTTTAGCCACCGATACCGAGGCCCGCATTGGTTTAGTTAGCCCTAATGCCCAAGGCGTGGCCGAGTTTTTAGCTGGCCTGGAGCAAGATGAGGCGCATCACTATTCATATTATTTAATCTCCAATAACAGTTGGGCCAGCGCGGTAAAGCATTATAAGGGTTTAGTAAAGACTAAGCCCGTCGTGGCGGGGGTAGCTATAAATGAGGCGGATTTAACTAAGTTTGCGGGGTCGGTTAAAGATTTTTCTAAAGTGGCTGGGCAACTTAAAAAAGCCACCACTACTGATATGGTTACCATTGTAATTGCGGGTGCCTTGGAGCTGAAGGCGTCTGATATTCATGTGGAGGCCGAAGAAGCCAATGTTAAAATTCGTTACCGCCTAGATGGCGTGTTGTATGACGTGGCGTCGGTAAGTAAAGAGGCCTGGCGGCCTTTAATTACTCGCCTTAAGTTGCTAGCCAAACTTAAATTAAATATAGAGGCCAAACCGCAAGATGGCCGATTTACAATTTTTTTGACCAAAGACAAAGTGGATGTGCGGGTGTCGTGCATTCCGACGGCTTTTGGTGAATCAGTGGTTATGAGATTATTGCGGTCATCGGCGGCGGGTTTAAAATTTGAGGATTTAGGTTTGCGCGGCCGGGCTTACGAAATTTTACAGGAGCAAATCAAGCGTCCTAATGGTATGATTTTAGCCACCGGGCCTACGGGCAGCGGGAAAACTACTACCTTGTATGCTATTTTAAATAAACTAAATACGTCGGATAATAAAATAATTACGTTGGAAGATCCGATTGAATACAAATTATCGGGTATTAATCAAAGCCAAGTTGATTATAACAAAGGTTATGATTTTGCGCGGGGCCTGCGAAGTATTTTGCGCCAAGACCCCGACATTGTAATGGTAGGTGAAATTAGAGATACGGAAACGGCTGACATTGCTGTTAATGCAGCTCTGACTGGGCATTTGTTAATATCTACGATGCATACTAATTCAGCGGCCAGTACCGTGCCGCGGTTATTATCTATGGGCGTAAAACCTTTTTTATTAACACCGGCTTTGAATGCGATTCTTGGCCAGCGTTTAGTGCGTTTATTATGTAAGGAGTGTAAAATGGCGGTTGACATAGATGATACCACCCGCAAACGCGTCAAAGGCATATTAGCTACTTTACCCAAAATTACTGGCTATAAAACCGACACGACTAAACTTAAATTTTATTCTAGTAAGGGCTGTAAGGCCTGCAATAACTTAGGTTACAACGGCCGCACTGGTTTGTATGAAGTATTAATTATCACTCCCGAGATAGAAAAAGCTATTTTGTCCGAAGATCATTCGGCCAGCCAAATCGGGGAATTGGCAGTCAAGGCCGGCATGATGACGATTGTCCAAGATGGTGTTTTGAAGGCGCTGGAGGGGATAACCAGTTTGGAAGAAGTATTTAAAGTGGCGGAATAGCTTAATTAGGTGCGCTTAAATAGACAGATAATTTCCCCGCCGCTATTTTATGGTTGGTGTTTTTGGACTGACTACTTAATTTTATGTTAGTGCGTAAGCCCTCTAATAATTTTTTTTGATCAAATATGGTAGTGCTGGCACCGTCAATAAAGCAGTCCAAAACCTTTTCTTTAGCCACTTTATTTTCCGCCCGAAAATTGCGGACGGCAGTTATAATGTCTTGGATTACTTTCATATCGTCTTCGGCTTTGATATTTCGCTGACTAATAACTTTGGGCCAAGCCTGAACCATCAACAGTTTTTCTTTGGGCCAAGCCTCCTGCCATAAAACTTCAGTAACAAAGGGGGCAAACGGATGCCATAATTTTAATATCGTAGCCAATATGTAATTCAAAATATCATCCTTACCTTTTTCAATTTTAGCAATTTCTAAATACCAGTCAGCTAATTCGTGCCAAGTGAAGTCATATAGCTTTTCCGCTGCTGGGGAAAATTCAAAATCATTAATATGTTGAGTTACAGTTTTATTAACGATGTTTAATCTAGTTAAAATCCATTTATCCGCCAGGGTTTTGGGTTGGGGGTTGTTAATGATAACCGGAACTTTGTCTAAGGTCATTAAAATATAGCGGCTGATATTCCAAAGTTTGTTTACAAAATTTCTAAAACCGGCAATTTTTTCATCATATAATCTAAAATCATTACCTGGAGTATTACCAACTAACATCGCTAATCGCAAAGCATCGGTGCCGTACTTGGCTATCATATCCAAAGGGTCTATACCATTACCTAGTGATTTAGACATCTTACGACCTTGTTTATCTCGAACTAAGCCATGTAGGTACACCGTTTTAAATGGTATCTGCTTTACGGCATATTGAGACATCATAATCATTCTGGCGATCCAGAAAAACAAGATATCATAGCCAGTTTCTATAACCGATGTCGGGTGGAAGGTTTTTAAATCTTTGGTTTGTTTAGGCCAACCCAAGGTGGAGAATGTCCAGGTGCCAGATGAAAACCAGGTATCTAAAGTGTCGGGGTCTTGTTGCCAATCTTCTCCCACCGGCGGTTCCACCCCTACATATATTTCTAGTGGTTGGTTTTTTTTGATTTTTGATTTTTGATTTTTTAATTTTGATTGGTACCACACCGGAATTCTATGCCCAAACCAAATTTG
>DOPF01000016.1:401-7091 GCA_003512705.1 Patescibacteria group bacterium | reverse complement strand
CTGCGCTATTTTTTTTAATTTGTACATTATGACTCCGTTTTTGTTTCGAGTCAGCCTACCTTAAATTATCGGGTATGTCAAGCGCGAAGGTATCTCCGATGCCAAGCATCGGCGCTTGACTATCTATATTTCGCGCGCGACACTGAGCAACAAGCCCTTCGGGCTGGCGACTCTGGTTCCCCAATGCCAAGCATTGGGGCTTGTCGTCGAAGTGTCAACTGGGTAGGTTAAAGTAATAACCAAAAAACACACCTAAAAACCAGAAGAAAACATCGACATAAAATGATGTTTTTTTAATATAAATATGCTATAATTACCTCGTCTTATCTCACAACCGAAAGGGGGTGATATTAATGAAAGGCCACGGAGGTTTACACAATGTAGCCTGGATCCTACTACTAATTGGCGGCATAAACTGGTTACTGTATGCTTTGGGTTGGGACATTGCGATGTGGTTTGGCGGCAGCGCCGGCGGCTTGATGACTATTATTTATTGGCTCGTTGGTCTATCTGCTCTATACGAATTATTCACCCACAAGGGACGCTGTAAGGACTGTGAAAAAACTGGAGCGATGACATAAATTTGGTAATTAATTACAACAAAAAGAAGCTTAAATTTTTAGGCTTCTTTTTGTGTATAGTTGGTTGTGCTACAATTTAGATGTATGTATTTATCTATTCACGGCACTGCCGCGTTGGTGGTGGCGCAATCGGCGCCTAACCCTTGGCTGGCTTTTATTTACAGCTTGTTTTTACATTTACTGCTGGATATTATTCCCCACGGCGATGAATTTCTTATTAAAGGATTTGCCCCAAAGAAAAAGTTACGACGACTGCTCGGCGCTACTATAATTGATGGTCTGATATTAATCTTCTTACTGGCGACTTACTTTATTTCTACCAGTCCCACCAATATAACCAATATCGGCTGGGCTCTGGCGGGCGCTTTGCTACCCGACTTTCTAGAAGCGATTTATTTAACCACTGATATCCCCTTCCTAAAACCTTGGCATAAATTTCACGACAGGCTTCATGATTTTTTTAAGCATCACTTGCTATGGACGCAAGGAGTACTGGTTCAAGTAATGGTACTAACCGCTTTGTGGTTGTGGTTAATTTAAAATAAAGTCACCCCAGCGACTAGGGCAATAATAATTCGGTACACACCAAATGCGGTAAAGGTGTGATTTTTTATATATTTAAGCAGCCACTTAACCGCCACCCACGCGGTAATGAATGAACAAATAAATCCAATAGCTAGTAAACCAAAATCAGTGGCCTGAAAACTGCCGGCCGTCTTAAACAAATCCCAAGCCGATGCCGCCAGTATAGTGGGTAGGGCCAGTAAAAAAGAAAATTCCACCACCACTGATCGCGAAAGCCCCAAAGCCATTCCCCCCACTACTGTCGCCCCCGCCCTAGATACCCCCGGAATAAGGGCTAAAACCTGCCACAGACCAATTATAAAGGCCTGGCGATAGGTTATTTGGGTCACCCCAACCTCTTCTGGGGCGGGTTTATAAAACCGTTCAAATGAGATTAAAACCACACCGCCTAAAACCAAAGACCATATTACCACCGCGGCATTATCCAGCAGATAGGTTTTTATAAAATTATAAAGCAACAAGCCCGCTACCGCGCTGGGCACGAACGCCCATAACACTTTGTAAACCAAGTGCCAGTTTTTTAAAAGCAGACGAGTGTATAAAATCACTACCGCCAAAATAGCGCCCAGTTGAATGGTTATATCAAAGGATGATAAAAAATCGCTAGAATTTAAGCCCAGCCAATGTCCGGCTAAAATCAAATGGCCNNCCCACGTGGGACAAAATCCCTAGTTTATGCTAAACTATTATAAGCTATGACCAGACGAATTCCCTTGAGTAAACTTTTACTTATAATATTAAAAGGCCTAGGCGAAACAGCTATTGAACTGGGTGATTTAAGCCAAGCTATCACTCAGCGGTATAGTAGCGCTTGGCGGCGGGGTGGACAATCTTTTGTCGCTGATCTTAAACGACTCCGGCAACGGCAAATATTACAGCAAACGTTAAACCAGCTTAAACGCTCGCAATATCTGTCGGCACAGCGCATTGGTAAAAGATTATTAATTTCACTAACTAATAAAGGTAAGGCAGACGATGTTGTACAAAAGTTACTTCATGCTAAACCATATACAGAAAAATTTAGCACGGTGGTTATTTTCGATGTACCACGAACACATAACTGGGCCCGAAAACAATTTAGACAACTGCTTAAGCAGGGTGGATTTATTAAACTTCAACAAAGTGTATGGATTAGCTCTAAAGATGCCTACGACGTGATCGCAAAATTTATTAAACAAGTTAAAATACAGGCCTGGGTAAACGTATTTCGCGCGAAGGATTTTTTACGCCAGCCAAAAATGGAGTAAATATATTGTAGGGATTTTGTCCCACGTGGGACAAAATCCCTAGTCCGGTAGTAGCCAAGGAAACGGCCTAATTTTTTTGGTAGACACCAAAAGCCCCTCCGATGAACATCGGAGTCCTCACCACGTTCGGGATGACCTCGATGTGATCGGGGTTAGATTGCTTCCCCCTCGGCAAGCTCGGGGTCGCAATGACGACAAACGCGTAAGTCCTAATTATGAATAATTTTACCACGCAAATCTACTTCTTACTTTAGGGAGTATTCCAAAATACTTTGTTAGCACGCGCTTGCGAAGTTGCGGGTGTTGACGAGCCAACTGGGCCTAAGGCCGCGGGAATAGTGCCGCCATTTCCAGAGTTATTGTAATTATCAAGCTGACCAGCGTAATTTAATATTTGACTAGAGGTACCAGTGGCATAAGCCTGATCAGCCGAAGTAATCATTATTTGTATGGCTGGCGCGCAAGTAAAGGCGGCGCAATTTATTTTTGCGGTTACGAGCTGCCGCAATAGTCGCATGCGGGCTTTGTCTAAAGCCGACCGATTTTGATTATTGGTCTTTTTGGAAATGCTAGAATAATACGCGCCAAAGAGTCGGCTGTTGCCGTTACCGGTTGAATTGGTAATGGTTCTTACGTGCCCGCCCGTTCCCACCGTCATGCTGCCGCCCAGCTGGTTAGCAAACACATTGGAAGTAAAGCTGGTGTGAGTCTTCCAAAAGCCCTGGGTGCGAGTAACTAATTGGGGGGCGCAGATAGCCGGGCAGAATCCTTTGCTTTCGTTGTGGTTGGAAGATAATTTACGAGTCCCGTAGCGAATTCCACCCGCAAATGATTCAATCAAGTTACCATAAAATAAGTCTTGTTGATAAGCGCAGGTCGGCACATCAATCGCCAATGAAATTGTGCCATCGGGACCAATCACCTTCATATCACTGGAAAAATAAATTTGATGATCAATATTGGTATCAACCTCTTTATAAGAGGCATAGCCAACTAAGTAACTGCAGGTGTTTGATTTATTAGTTACGGTGGCCGTGCCGTTGGCTCGACTGGTTATAACACCAGTGAGATCCCCTTCTGGATTGGGGTTAGCGCAAGGCGGCGCTACCGGTGACGGCGGTGGTTGAGGTAATACAACTTCCGACCCATCTACACAGCTAATTTTATCTACTATTATTTGTAGGTTGCAGCCAAACTTTTCGCCGTTTAAACTCGGGTCCAGTTGATACTCAGGTGGCGTGTCTTGGGTTTGGTCGCATTCACCTACAAAACAAGGGGTGTGTAAATCTATCACCCAGTTATCACTAGTATCATTATCCGACTTGGCCAAACGTCCCAAGGCAATACTGGTCGGCAGTAACGGATCATGAAACGCCGCCACCCCAGTGTCGTTACCAGGAGTGCCATCTGCTTCCTTAGAAAGATAGGGGCAAAGTGACGGGTAACAACGGGTATAGTCAGTAGGATTAGATTGACAATAGTCATCATCGCTAATAATTTTAGGCATTACCAATTGAGAAATATGATACTCTACATCGTCACGGTACTGGTCGTTTAAAAAAGTGCTGGACAAATTTATGTCTAGCGGTCTAAAATTCACTTCACCCGGAAAAACAGTGGCAAAAGAAATGATACTTGGCGTCACCGATAAATTCTTGTCTATAGTAACATTGGTAGCCCTAACTTGGGTGGTATGAAAAATTACTACAACTAATCCACCTAATATTACTCCGGCTAATAATAACTTTTTCCAATTCATAAAATTAACTGGTTTCTAAAGTTGCCGAACTATCAGGTTGGGTATCAGGCGGGGTTGGCTCGGTGGGCGCTTCGGGCGCGGCTGGCTCCTCCACTACATCAGCCGTTGGCTCCTCGGGCGCTGGTTCAACTATTGGCTCGGGCGTAACTGTTTCTTCAGTTGGCGGAACTACCTCGGTGGCCGGAGCGGGGTCTTCTGTAGTTGACTCGGGCGCTACTTCCTCTACACCCTCTACCGGCGTAACTGGCTCGGCCTCTAACAAAGTTTCATCGGTCGGCTCGTCAATTACATAATCTTTGGGTGAATCTTCATCAATCAACAGCTCCAAATTATCAGTATTGCCTAATACCTTGCCTTCAGCAGGTTCTTCCACTGGGGGTGGGGGCGGCAATTCCACTACCGGATCAATAATCTCGAGAGCTGGTTTATAAGCCGGGAAATAAGGCGTAATAGCGAACCCGAACAAATCTAATATCGGATCAAAGAAAAATAAATTTTTACCGCCGGGCGTGGCGTCGGGGTCTATCCAATTGCTGGCGCCATCAGGCACGCGGGCAAATGACTTATTATCGGGCGCATCGCGAGTATAAGTATGGCTATCAACCAAAACTCCGCCTGAGTTAATATCACCGCTTACCAAGCGCACCGTATCACCGCCGGCATTATTTAATTCAAAGGTGGTATTGCCGTCGCGGTAAACCACCAAGTACCCGCCGCTGGGAATAGTAGTTCCCCCGGTATTAGTATTGGACGAGGTGATTACCAAGTCGTGGGTATTAACACTGTCGTAAAGCACATAGCCAGCTAAATCAACTGCGCCGCCGGTGGGGTTNNTGGCTGGTGGTTTCATAAGGTTGACGAGGGCCGCAAGAAATAGTAGTGGGCAGCTCACGATAATTTACTGTGACATTAGAATCCAAACGCACCGCTCCATTATCATCACTGTCATCGCCAGTACCGTATGTACCAAAGGCGGCTAATAAAGTACGGTTAGAATTTATATGAATATCACCGTCAGAAGCATACAAAACCACATCACCCAAGTCGGAATTATTTGAGTTAGTCTCAATGGCCGCATCGTCGCCGGCCACGGCGGCGTGGGTAGAAATAAGCAGGAAAGTACCAGCGGTACCGGCGCCGGCAAAGGTGATGTTAGATGAAATATCAATAGTGCCATCAACCACTATGGTGACAAATTGATTGCCAAAACCAGCGTCTTGAATAATATCGGTATTGCTGCCGATAGTTAAATTGCCATGAATATATATAGGCCCTTTAACGGTCATGCTGTTAGAGCCGCCAAAGGTAACATCACCCATAATTTCCGTGGGCCCCATCACCAAACCGACGGTGCCATTAGGAAAGCTGAAACTTCCGTTAATCGTGCCGCCTTCTTGGGCTTTCGCCTTCCAAGTATTAATCATAACATTGGGCAAGGCAGCGCTCGCTGCGCCGGTAGTGGTGGTGCCGTGAACAATTACACCAGCATCAACTGTATTTACCACGGTGGCGTTACCATAAATGTCGCGATTAGCCCCACCGCCAATTTGTTCTATTTCGTCGTTAGACCGCACATCACCATTAATGTCGACATTTGAAGCAATAGTAACATCATCATTAGCAAACGATCCGCCGCCCGCCTGCACGCCCAAGTTAGTCGGGAAAGAAATGTTTTCAGGCACGCACGCAAACCCAGTATCAAAATTAAAGAAATTTATTGCCACAGTTTCACCAGCCGACAACGTCACATCTACTAAATTGTCGCTTATGGGCAACCAACCGGCGCGTAATTCTTCGCTCACCGAGTAATCACCCGGATTTAAATCATTAAAAGTATAATAACCGTTGGGGTCAGTAATGGTTTGATCAATAACCGTGTTAGCTTGAATTAATTCCACATGCCAACCCTGAATTAACGTGTCACCGTTAGTTAAAGTGCCGCTTTGGTCTAAGTCGTGATACTTGCGCCCTTCAACTTTGCCGTATAAGGACAAATCATAAATTTCCGTCGTAATTAAACTGCCGTGGGCATTGACGCTGTCGCTGTCGCAGGCAATCGCCTTAACCACGCTATCGTCTTCCAAGGTAATCGGCCCCAACGGTTTAAGCCCGCCCGGGTAAATGCCACAGGCCGGGTCAATGGCTAAACCAGCGTCAGTGCCCGGTGTGATAGTATAAAAAATATAAACCGCATCCGGATCGGCATCGTCGATAGTAATATCAACTGGCTCGGTATACTGCCCGCCTGGGGGCGTAATAACCGGCGGATCAATATACACAATTACAGCGCTAACATTAATAATATGAGCCTCAAACGCTATTAACGGTATAAGACCGCTAACCACCAATAAAAGTATCATTAAAACCGCAAAACTAAATCGGGTAGTGTGCCCAAACAGCCGCCCCAAACGCAATAACACCCGCCGCACCGCCGTCAGCTCCATTTGCAACTCTTGCCAACCTAAAACCAGCCGCTGACGCGCGGTTTTTAAATTTTTATTAACAAATATTTTTAGAC
>DOPF01000016.1:0-281 GCA_003512705.1 Patescibacteria group bacterium | reverse complement strand
TAGTTAAGGACCCCAACCACGGTACGTGCATTAGCTTGCCGCTTTTAAAAGTTACGGCCCGGCCAATAATGCGATCATAAGTTACTGGCGGATCATCGGTAAAGTTGGCATCGCCTTTGGTAACAAAATCTTTTTCTCTTACCGCCACCACGCGGTGAATAACAAACCCCAATTCATTTTCAACTGCTCGCCAAATTATCACGTCACCCACCTTAACATCCTCTTTGGTAATATTGCCGTGAATAAATACCATATCGCCCTCGTGAAGTAATGGCCACATT
>DOPF01000064.1 GCA_003512705.1 Patescibacteria group bacterium | reverse complement strand
CCGGCCTGCTCCCCCTCATTTATAGTAATACTCTCGTTCGTGAATTTTATGGCAAGGTCCGCCAAAGGCGTCGGGCCGCTGCCATTTCCACCCAAATAATTGCCGATTTTAACCGGATAACTTTTACCTGATAAAGCCACCACCGCGTAAGCGGTCATGCCGGCAGAACCCGCGGGGTCCGCCGCTTGCCATTTAAACGAGCCATCGCTGGTTTGCAAAGTTAATAAAAATTCCTGCGGACTCACGCCACTCTTTTGCCAACTCGCCGCATTCAAATTAAATTTATTAAGCGCGGAAATTACCCAAGAAGTAGAGGCGGAATCGGACGCTTCGCACCCTGGCCAAAAGCACGGCAGTTGATACGGGAAACCAGCATCATCATTTTGCTGGCTCGCGAGATACACCACCGCCTCTGATACAGGCGAATCAGACGCAGTGTAGCCAGCTTCTGCTAAAGCCATCAAGACCGCGGCTGTATCATTAGTATCAGAATCAAACCCTACTCCCCAACTCCAACCACCGTCAGCATTCTGATTATCCACTAAGAACTGAGCTGAACTTTTTATTAAATTATCGCCCGCGGGCGTGCCGACTGATGACAGTGCCATAATTCCCCAGGCATCATCATTAATTAACGAAGCATCACCCAGTTGCTCGGATTGCTCAAATGATTTCAAGCCAACAATTAAATCCGTACCTGTGTAAGTGGCCGGATTCTTACCTGCAGCTACTAACGCCATAATACGTTTAGCATAATCTGTGGCCGAGGAACCACCGAAAGATTGCAACGGTGCTGGGTCCACTGTTTCGCCGGCAGCAACCAAACCTTGGGCAATCCAATCATCCAGGGTTTGGGTTTTTAAATAAGTTACTGCTTCAGGCAGGCCAGCCTGAGCGGCCAGTGGCAGAACCAGGATAAAAGCGAACAGTGTGGAGAATATGATTTTTTTCATATTACGTAATATATTAAGTAATAAAATTTAATTAATTAAATCTTGTTTGCAACTTCTGGAGCCGAAGTGTGGCAACAGAATTGTGCGTGTTTGTGGACGTTGCGCATAGCAAATTCGTTTGGCCCCGCTCGGCGAACCCCTCTTAAGCGTGCCCGGGGTGGGAGTGCAGAGGGTAGGGGGCGGGCATCGCAACTCTGAGCCCCCTACTCTTTGCAAAAAGATTAAAGAATTATTTTGCTAGCAACTTCTCTAGAGAAGTTGCGCAAGAGTCGCCACGCAGGTCTTCAGCTCTGCGAACGAGCCTACGACATGGTGGCAATGGCTCAGAAACAAATCACCCCACTCGCGAAGAGTGGGGTGGCACGACAAGCAATGTAATGTACTTATCTGTGAACCACTTCCCCTCTCGCGAAGGAAGCTAATTCGCACATGAACCACCCCGAAGTACTGCGACTACGGGGCATGGCATTCAGTAATCGGGCTTATCCACTTAACGTGGACTTACCGTAGCGGGACTGCGCCGGACTTTCTCCCTGCGGGAGATCACCGGACTTCCCTGAATGCTGATTAATTGAAAAGGGCTACCTTACTTTAATAAATTTATTTACTTGCTAGTTTTTGAGCTTCCTTAAATCTTTCTGTACTCATAATTTCGGCCTTAAGCCGATGGTTCTCAGTCTCAAGCGCTTTAAATTTAGGAAGGAAGTCATCAACAAACTTAATCACACTAAGACCTTTATTAACTCCATAGAATAGATCCATGAGTCCCATAGCTATATTACCAATCTGCCATAAATCAGCTTCTACGAGATAATCATCTTCGATATCAAAATACGGTGTGATAAACCTTCCTTGTTGCCCATCAAATCGAAAATTGTGATGAGCATAAACTATATTTGAATGCGCAGCAGAATTATTAATAGTACCTTTCATATTCTTAATTGCATCAGAGCCTTTCTTGAAGTTATCTTCCAACCATTTATATCTTTTATTGGTTAACTCCTGAGTTGGATCAATAATCCCTTTATCGTCTATGTCGGCAAATCCTTCTCTGTCCGGATTAGCAATTGCGTAGGCCGCACAAGATCCAGCTTCTAATACTTGGCGAAGATTCATCATTGCTTGAATATGATGTAGTCGAATAGCTGAAAAAAGAGCTAACAAGTGATGCTTACGAATTTGAGCTAAGAACATTGCGAAAATAAATCGGTCTGGATCAATTGATTTTATAAATTGCTGAAGTAAATGATTAAATTCAGATGCATTAATAAAATAGTCTCCAAAGCGTTCCGCTCCATATAAAACCATTTGACTTTCACTTTCAATTATGTCTCCAATTGTGGCTTGCTTAAATTCCATACCTTTTTTAACTGTCCAAAACCAATGATTTGGCATTATATAAAACTTCTATCTTCTGAACTAATACCCACGCCCCAAACATCACTCCTGTAAAAATCAAATCTCCCAGCGCCATGTTACGGAAAAAGGGAATGCCCATTTCATAAGCCAGCATTAATCCAGCGGCAGTTTTGGGATACCAAGTACCGCTAGCCCACACGGCGAAGTTAGTGGTGAGAAAGAAAAAGGTTGAGGAAGCCAGTGAAGCAGCCAAAACCTTATGCGGCTTAATTTCTTTAATCCAACTGCCAATAAAGGTCATTGCGGCTAAACTGCCGTAAACCGTGAGCATTACAGGTAAATGGTAAAAACCTAAACTAAGGTCTGCTACGAACATGGCCAGGACTGGCACGACTACTGCCCACTTCCGCGGCAGAATAAAACCAGCTAACAAACTAACCGCCACTATTGGTGTCACGTTCCACACATGCGGCATTAGTCGTCCGGCAACTACTAAACCAATAAGCACAACTGAAATAATAATTTTGTTTTTCATAATTATTAATCTTATAACTCTGAAGCGCTAAAAGTCCACAACACTGTTTCCCCACCTTGCAAAATAAATTTATCGGCGGCCACCTGTGGCTGACTGCCATTCACATAATACTGCCAATACATTTTATTATTCCCATTAGCCTTATCCCCTATTTTTTTCACAAAAGCGCCGAGCGAAGAACTGCGATCAACTTCGGTGGTAAACCTTTCCTGCTCCCCGACTGTTTCCAATAAGCCTAAAACGGTAGGCGGATTGGGCAGTGGCACTGAAGCATAGCTTTTAATTATCTCCCCATTATTTACCAATAAAGATACTTCACCAATATTAATCGTTTGGGGCAAGGTTTGATCAAATGAATTTCTGACTAAGCCGGAAGAAAAACCAATCAGGAACACGGCCATAGCCACCACGGTAGCCACGGTTAAATTAATAAAGAAGTTTCTCATAAATTTAAGCCCGCCAAATTTTCTCTTCTACCCCGGCTTTAAAATTAACATACCGGGCG
Source organism: Patescibacteria group bacterium (assembly GCA_003512705.1). Classification (GTDB taxonomy): domain Bacteria; phylum Patescibacteriota; class Patescibacteriia; order Veblenbacterales; family UBA10138; genus UBA10001. Next base: position 396 of record DOPF01000064.1, on the reverse strand, counting down.
AGAACAAATAAATAATCAGATAATCTGTTCAGGTAAGCCAGCAACTCGGGGCGCACTGAGAAGCTCGCCGATAACCTGACGACGGCGCGTTCCGCCCGCCGCGCCACCGTGCGAGCATGATGCAAGCTAGCACCCAAAGCACTGCCCCCAGGCAGAATAAAATTTTTAAGCTCAGGCAATTCAGCCTGCATCTCATCCAGCCTTTGCTCCAGTTTGGCTGTTTCCTGGATGCCAACCAAGGCCGCCTTGCTCTCTTGCCCTGGTGCTAGGGCTAATTCCGCCCCGACATTAAAAAGTTCTGATTGGATGCGAGTTAAAGTAGCGACAAAAATTTCTGCTCCCGCTTGGGCTAAAGCTTCGCCTAAGGTGGCGTTAAGCTCGTCAATTGTGCCGTAA
>DOPF01000015.1 GCA_003512705.1 Patescibacteria group bacterium | reverse complement strand
GCCAGCGCCTCGCCGCACTACATCACTACTGACCACCTGACTGGTTCAAATGTAGTTACCGCATCATCAGGCACGCAAGAAGAACTAATGGACTACTATCCGTTTGGGGCTATTAGGTTGGATGAAAAGGCTGGCACGTTCAGCGAGCAAAGAAAGTTTACAGGATATGAATAAGATACTGATACAGGTTTAAACTATGCCCAAGCTCGTTATCAGAATCCAACCCTTGGTAAATTTATTTCCCAGGACCCCGTATTCTTGGCAGTCGGAAATAATTATCAAATAAAAGAGAAGACAGGACTTAACCTCGATAAATACCTTTCCGATCCCCAGGGATTCAATAGCTATTCCTATGCCAGAAACAACCCTTTGAAACTGATTGACGAGGACGGAGCATGGTTCAAAGAATTTTTGATGGGCCAGCAATCATGGAGTAGTTTCCAATTAGAAGTCGGAGAGGCTGCTAACCAGCTTGGTCAAAATAGTCCTACATTGAATGCTGCGATGGATCATCCATATGTAGCGGGAGCCGCAGTGGGTATCGGTGTTGGGGCTGGAGCATATGGCACAGTTGCTGTGGGATCGCAAATAGCAGTCGGCATACGCCTTGGTACGCTGAGCCAGTTGCCGATGGCAGATAGAGTAAATACTATAGCCAATAGAGGTTTTGATGCTATTCAGAAAGCTACTGGTTTTACTAAATCCGGTGCTATTCAGACGATACAATCTACAGGCAAGTCATTGGTTGATATGCGGCCGGGCAATGTAGGATATATCAACACAATTTCTACTGTCGCAGATAAAGCAATCAGAATCACAACAACATCGAATGCCTCGAAGATTATTTCAGCTGGTGTGATAAGTCCAGCATCTAAAGTTGGACGGTATATATCATCCGGTGCTATACAGGCAGTGCCAGTTATAACATCAATTGCCCAAAGTATCACTCGAGCAATAACAAGTTTGATAAAATAATATGATTAAAAAAATTACCCAAGAAATTGATAAAATAATTAAAGAGAAAAACGAGAATCCTAGATTGAGGGAATTAGTTTTAAAAGTCATGATGAACCATAAGGATTTTCCGAAGAAGTTGGTTAATATGTGCAACGACATACATGATGAAGATTCTTTTACTTCTGAGGATGAAGAGGCGAAAGAGGACGGAATGCGTACTTTTGCTGAGTTCGCAGAAAGGTTACAAAAAATTAAACAAGAAAACATAGAATTTTGGGATCAAGCCGAGCAGAAAACTGCCACAAAGCCAGAATAGGACGCGAGTGTGCAAGTGGCTGCTTGTTTAGCGGCAGGTAAATAAGTATGTTTAAGGGATTAATACCATAAAAAAGAACCTTTACGTTATTGGCATAGCCTTTCTGTAGGCTAGATGAAAAAGCAAGCACATTCAGCGAACAACGAAAATTCATAGGCTATGAATATGATGCTGATACAGGTTTGAACTATGCTCAAGCCCGTTACCAGAATCCGAGTCTAGGGCGGTTTATAAGTCAGGACCAGGCCTTCCTTTCAGTGGGGGATAATAACCAAATTAAGCAAATAACGGGACATGAATTACAGCAGTATTTAAGTGATCCGCAGAATCTAAATAGTTATAGTTATGTAAAAAATAACCCATTAATTGTGATAGATCGTAACGGAAAATGGATTGCGTACCTGTTAGGTGAAAAAAATGCTGTAGCTCTAGGAAATTGGGCAAATGGTAATGCGGTTGCGCAGTATGCTACAGCCCATCCTGTTATATCTGTTGGAGCCATCACTATCGGAGCTGGCGCTATAGCTGTTGGTGGGGTTTACGCCGCAGGTGGGAGTATTGCGTGTGGCAATTTATGTCCAGCCGCAGCATCAATCATTGACTCTATTGGAAATTACTTCAGCTCGCAAACTGATAAAGCCGCCAAAGCTTTAAACAATACAAGCTTTAGAGATCTACAAGTTGTACCATCTGCTCACCAAAAATTAGATGCATTATCGCAAAAGTTTGGTTTTAGTGCGAATGATATTCTCAGTCAAGCGTCAAAGAGCGCACAAAAATTTGTAGATAATGCAAATAATGGAAATATTAATACATGGATCCCAAGGCCTGACGGTGGGCAAGGATTAATAAGAGTTACAACCAATCCCGAAATGAATCGAATAATTTCGGCAGGGCTTAATACGATAGAAAATGTAAAAAATGGCATTGTAAATGGAAGATTTACGCCACTAAAACAATAAATTTATGGACTATAAAGATGCGCTAACTAAAAAAATATATAATCTAATATCAGGTAAATGGGGTGTTCCAGAATTTGAAAAGGAATATTATAGATATTTCCTTGAGCAGGTTCCGGAGGGTTCGTTAACATTGCCCCAAAGTACTTTTTACGGTTTAGTTCAGGAAAAATTAGATTGGACGGCTGAAAGTCCAAATGAGCAAGAAAAAAAAGACGGATGGTTTAATTATCCAGAGTATATTGAATGGTTAAAAATAAATGCTCAACTTTTTCAAGAAAATGAGGAAGGTTGGTATAAAAATCATATAAGGAGGTTTAAAAATTAGTTCCCTTACAGTTTTCCCGACCAAGTTTTATGACACCAATGGCACGAAGAAAATTAAGCATGTTTTTGCTGGTGATACTGTAATCGCCACTATGGAAACTACAGGTACGACCACGACTCCTCACTACATTAGCACCGACCACCTGACTGGTTCGAATGTTGTAACCAATAGTAGTGGCGCGCAAGAAGAACTAATGGATTACTACCCCTTCGGTGCTATTCGGTTAGATGAAAAGGTGGGAACTTTCACAGAGCAGCGCAAGTTCATTGGTCAGGAATATGATACGGATACGGGACTTAATTATCTCAATGCTAGGTATTATAATTCATCAACAGGTCGATTCTTGTCTGAGGATTCTGAATTCTGGGCACTTAACGAAGACTACTTTACTAATCCTCAACTATGGAACTCCTATAGCTATGCCGTAAACAACCCGATTACAGGCAGTGACCCAACTGGCCCAGAAGAAAATAAGGCCGACGTTTCCGCCGCATACCTCCGGTTCCTGAATTGTTACCGATTGAAGTTCGGCGAGCCGCCTGCTGATAATGGCCCGCCAGAATTAACGGAACGGATGGGTTAAGTGAATGCGCCGACGGAGACTCGTGCAGCAGCAGCTGCTCACAATGCCGGTAAATTCCGAAACAAAATCCATAGGGTCGCTTACTATAGGCTGCCCTATGGGATTAATATTATATGTCAGGTAATAATCTAAAAAAGCTTGTTATTATACTTTTTTCTCCCCTAAATTAAGGGGGCGGCGGTCTGCCCGCTTCACCCGGCGAGGGATGGCAGGCGAGGCGGGGGACTGGTGGCAAGTGGCTATTTTCTAGATTCTCAATTCCCGATTCTTAATTAATTATTCTAGCTATCTATTGACTGTTAACCGTAGACTCAATATACTGTAACTATGTTAACCCAAGATGACATTAAGAATATTGGCGTGGAATTGGGTAAGGTGATTGAAGATAATATCACCCCAGCTTTGGATGAGCTACATACCGACGTAAAGGTTATTCAAACTGATGTTAAGGATATTAAAACTCGTTTGACTATTGTAGAAAATAAACTTGATCGTGCCCTGTACCACGAACTTGATTTACACAAGCGCTGGATTAATCAGTTGGCTGACAAGATCGGTGTAGAATTGCGTCGCGATTAGAATTTTCAAGAACTAATCATGGCAGCTAAGGGGCTATTAGCTGTTTTTTTGATTTTTACATTTTAATTTTTTTTATGTCAAAGCGAGTGTGACGTCTGGTTTTTGTCATTGCGAGTGTTAGCGAAGCAATCTTTTAAAATCGCCTCGCTATGAAATCAGTTATAAAAAATTTTCTTACCTGGCCTTTTAAATCCGGCCTGGCTTTTTCATATTGCCCTTCCCACAAAATTGTCCAGTCATTTTAGCATTGCGAACGTCAGAGTGGCAATCTAGGCCGCCTACTTCCGGCAATCCAAAAAACCCCACCAAAGTAAACTTAGGGGAAAAGTGTCCGATCAGACACTTTTCCCCATGTAAGAACTAACCATCCTCGATTTTTAGCTTACTATCTCGGCTCTAAAAACTCTTACCCAACCGCTTAATTTATACTCATTAATAAATTGCCGTAGTATTGGTACCGCATCACGGTTTAGAATCCAAACACTTTTTTGGAGTTGTTTGAATTCCCCCCTCTTCAAGAACAATCGTAAAATTCGCCGAGCGCGACTGGCCGCCTCGGGTACGTCAAAAATTACTAAAGTAGAGTAGCCGCGTGGCGAGGGCGGTGCCTGGCGCAGGGAATACAACAATACCGCTCGTTTACCCTTGTCGGTTAAATTGATAATTAAGCGATCACCCTGTTTTTTGGTGGTGATAAATTTTGCTCGCCGTAGCTGCTGTATACTTTCGCGTTGGGCAGCTTTTTTTCGATACGATTTTAATTCGGTCACTTGTTGGTGACCACCGCCAACTAAGTAAATTTTGCGGTACTGCTGTATTTCTAGAGCAATAGTTAGGCCGCGAAGCGCGTACCCCGCCAAAGCACTCAATAGTTTTTTAGTGGCGGGCGGGCTGGTTTTATTTGTCGTCATCACGGATATAATAGCAAAAAATCTTGTAGGGGAAAAGTGTCCGATCGGACATTTTTCCCCTACAATGGAATTATTACGAATTCTTTAATTTTTTTATTACGCGACCTTAAAACGCCTGCTAAGCCCGGCAAGGCGTGGGGTGTTTTGTAATTCATTCGGTGATGCTATATATTTTTCTGTGTTTTTAAAGAATTTGTAAAAAAGCCTAAAATCTGTTATAATTTAAGGCATCATATGACAAAATTTGCGCGTTGGTATTACACGGCAAGTTTTATAACCGTACTTATATTATTGGTCGGTGCTGGCGTTGTTTGGCGCTCATATACCGTCCAAGCCTTGGTATTGGCGCCGGGCGATGTGAACAACGTTGTGGGCTGGGCCTGGAGCGGCAACTCGGGCTGGATTTCTTTGAATTCAAAAAATTGCGATGATTTAAATAGCGTTAGTGATACCGACGTCGATCCATGTAACACTGTGGGCGTTGACTATGGATTGCGTTTAACCGTAAACAATGACGGTACGGGCGGAGATATTACCGGCAACGCTTGGTCAGAAAATCTAGGCTGGATTTGTTTTGGTACAAATTGTTCCGGCCCGCCGCCACTAGCTTCACCTGGTCTGGCCGTAGAATTTACTTGTAACGACGGTACCGAAACAGTGACTTGCGATGCCGTGTCATCGGCATATATTAATGGGTGGGCAAAAATAGTTAGCTTGGGCGACGCCGGATGGATAAAGTTATCCGAAGATTATTTGTCGGAAATAGATTTTGGCGAAACCAGCGCCGGTACTAAATTAGACGGGTATATGTGGCATTATGCCGGCGGTTCAACCCCAGCCTCGGCTTTTGGCGTGGGGTGGATTAGGTTTGCCGAAGGGCAGGAAGTTTTGTTTCCTTATTTGCGCGCCGAAGGTGGAGATATTTTCAGCCGCGGCAGCATTAGAACATTTTTTCCGGCGCCTAAAGATATTGGCAACGCGCAATTTTTAATTCACGTTAAAGGGTCGGCCATAAGCCGTTTTAATACCGACTTGGAATTGGCGTCCAATGCCGGCGCCTTGGCCTTGTGTCAGGTCGGTAATATTTGTCGGCAGGTTGATTACAGTTTAATTGTTAATGCCATTGATCCAACCATTGAAGAACCATATAATTTTCAATTGGGACGTTTTGACTTTTTGGGTTTGCGAACCAAAACCAACACCGCTCTTAGTTTGAATAAGTATGGCTATAAAGTTATTACCAGCGCGCCTAATTTTTCAGTGGCCCTAGATAATTCAATTTATGTTGTTAATGGTGATTACCAAGTAGATGCCGCCACGACCATTCCAAATGGTAATGATGCTAGCGGTGCCGGTACGGTGATAGTGCTGGGCGATATGATTATTAATAGTAATATTGAATATGACAATATTATTCCCGACACGCGGCAAGAGTTAGCCTCGGTGGCTTGGATAGTTATGGGCGATGTGATAATAAATCCATCGGTTACGAAAGTTGCGGGAAATTTTATAGTGTTTGGTACGCTGGGCGCAGCAGTTGGCGACCCACCAGTGGCAGTTGATAAGGTGTGCTATAAAGATGGAAATACTGTCGCCGCGCGTGACAATATAATTTGCACTAATGATGCCGGCCTATGTTCCGTGGCCGGGGAATCGTGCGTGCATAAATGCGCGGCCTTAGATTCGGATGGTTATTTGTATGACGGTTGCGGTAAATTTATAACCGGTGATCCCAATGGCGACAATAGTCAAAATAACCTGACAGTTTTGGGTACAGTTTTTGCGCGGCAATTTATTTTGTTGCGTTCATACGTTAATGTTATTACGCGCGCGGCCGCCGAAAGGTTTGTGGCTGACGGTAGAATTCAGCTTAACCCGCCCCCGGGTTTAAGTGATTTTGCTAAAGGATTGCCGACTTTTAGGCGATAGTAATTTAAAAACTTAATTAGCCTTAAATCGCAGCTTAGGAATTATTAGACCTTGTGATATAATTACAGCGTAACTCACTCTATTTTTTTAAACCAAAAATGAAGTTGTTTGCTAAAAAACAGTCATACTTAGGAATTGATTTGGGTACAGCCAGTATTAAAGTGGTGGAGTTGGCTAATGTGGGCGGCACGGCCCGTCTGGTTACCTACGGCTTTGCCGAATTACCAGTTGATGAAGTTAAGTTTGATGTTCACCAAAAAATAGAACAGTCAGCGTACACCTTAACACAAATTTGTAAGCGCGCTCGGGTGACGAGTCGCCAAGCCGTGGCGGCGCTGCCAACTTTTTCGGTTTTCAGTTCAGTGTTGACCTTGCCAGTTATGAACGAGCGCGAGGTCGGCCAGGCCTTAACTTACGAGGCAAAAAAAATCGTGCCACTGCCATTGGAAGAGATGATATTGGATTGGAAAATTTTGCATGATAAGCCAACGACCGAGGCTGGTAAAATATCTGTAGCCCCAAACCATCACGACAAAGGTATGCGCGTACTTTTAACGGCCGCACCTAAAAATTTAGTAAAACAGTATTTAGAAATATTTAGCCAGGCCAATTTAGAATTATTAAGTTTAGAAACCGAAGCCTTTGCGCTGGGGCGATCACTGCTTGGCAACGATCCATCGCTGGTGCTGGTGGTTGATATCGGCGCCTTAACAACCGACATCGTAATTGTGGATGATCACATTCCCGTGTTCAACCGCAGTATTGATGTCGGCGGTGTAACCGTTACCAAAGCCATTAGCAATAGCTTAAATGTAGATGAAGCCCGCGCCGAACAGTTTAAACGCGATGTCGGTATTGTGCGGGTAATGTCGGGCCCGAGCGGCGTGCCCAACACCATTAAAGAAACCATCTCGTCGGTGATTAATGAAATGAAGTATTCTTTGTCACTGTATCAAGCTGACCGGGAAAAAAACGTGGAAAAAATAATTTTAACTGGCGGGTCGGCGTTTTTACCCAATTTGGCCGAATATTTAGAAGAAATTTTTAAAATCAAAGTGGTGGTGGGCGACCCCTGGAGTCAAGTGGCTTACCCGACCGAACTTAAAGGTGTCTTGGATGAAATCGGGCCTCGTTATTCTACCGCCATCGGCCTAGCCTTAAGAGAAATACATAAATGATAGTAATGCAAAATGCAAAAATCAAAATGCAAAATTATATTTTTTATTTTTGATTTTTAAATTTTGATTTTCTGATGTCTGACATAAATTTATTACCACAAGATTTACGTAAGCGTGAGCAGGCCGAGCTTAGGCGGCCGGCGCCGCCCCAACCAGCAGCTGGTTTAACACAACCTTCGATTTTAGGTGAACGTTTAAAAGAAGCCGAGGCTAAGCCGGCGGGTCTTTGGCAAACTATTAAATCGTGGTTTAGCAAAATGCCCGAGCCGGTTAAGGAAATTAAAACCCCCAGGCCGCCGCCGGCCCGTACATACACCAAGGGTAAAATTTTAGAGGAAAAACCAGTATCCGGCGCTGGCTGGCAAGACGCAGCCCAAAGCTTTGCCAATTGGTGGCAAGGTTTATTTCGCCGCGTGGAGCAAAAACCATCAGCGTCAACGCCGGCCAAACCCAAACCTAAAGCGTCGGCGCCGGCCGCAACTTCGCCGGCGGCGCCAGCGGCGCCCGACGTGCCCATTGGCGTGGTGCTGGACGTAAACTTATTACCGGTAGGAGCGCAGCCATCGCAGGTAAAACCGTATACGAAAAAATTATGGATAGTGGCCGGTGTGTCAGTGTTAGTGGTGGCGTTGGCGTATGCTTTATTTTTTAGCTTAATTACTCATCAGCAGGTGGAAGTTAAAAGAGTCCAAGACGAAGCCAGACTACTGGCGGAAGAAGTCACGAGCTTACAGGGGCAGTTTAATGAGTTGGAATTAGTCAGCCGCAAAATGCTGCAAATAAAAAATTTATTATCCGGCCGGACCAACTGGTCCAAATTTTTTCAAGTTATGGAAAGCTTAACCTTACCCAATGTTAGTTTTAGAAGTATGTCTGCCACCAGCGATGGGGCTATAACCGTGCATGCGGAAGCCCTGACGGTGGGAGATCTGGCGCGGCAATTGCAGGTTTTCCAAGAGGCGACTGATGTGATAAGCGAGGTGGCTATTTCCAGCGTAACTGTATCAGCGGAGGACGAAACCAAAACGGCGTTTGTCACAACCAGTTTTCAAATTAATTTAGTTGATGGTTGGTTACAAAAATCCTAATTTATGCAGCTTAATCAAGATACCCAAGTTAGTTGGTGGCAAAAAACACTGGTGAAAAATTTCACTAGTTGGGCGACTTTAACTGCGCTGGTGGTAGTAATTTTATTTGGCTGGACGCTAATTTGGCCTAAGTATCAGGAGTGGCGTTCCATGACCCGCGCCCAAGATTTACAAGGGCAGCTGCGGCAGGAGCGGGTTAAAGTTGATAATCTAAAACAGCAAGTGGCGGCCTGGAACAGTATTAAGAACCAAACCTCCAGCGACTTACAGGCAATTTTACCCTCGACTATTGATATTCCTAATTTATTGGTTCAGCTTGAGGCGGTGGCGGCGCAATCGGGCTTTCGGTTTTTAGGCGTGTCGATTAGCGAAACCGGGGCGGCGGTTAAACGGCGCGGGGCCGGGACAAGCGTAAGTGAAGCCGGCGTCCGACCCATAAAAATTACCTTGAGTTTAGAGGGCCGCAGCTACAATAATTTTAAAGCCCTGTTAGAAAACATTCGTTCGTCTTGGCGC